>JAHEDO010000178.1 GCA_024641185.1 Burkholderiaceae bacterium
AGGCGGCTGGAACGCCTTCCTGGGCGCGGTTCGCACCAAATTGACGCTCGACCCGAAGCTGCGCGAGATCGCGATGTGCGTCGTCGCGGTGATCAACGGCGCGGAATACGAGTTCATTCAGCACGCTCCGGTCTTCATCCGGGCCGGAGGCACCCAGGCCCAGGTGGACGCGATGCGCGACCCGGACCTGGCCATGCGCGACGCCGCCTTGTTCGATGCCGGCGAGCGCGCTGCGATCGCACTCACCGCCGAGATGACGCGCAACGTGCGCGTGCATGACGCGACCTTCGCGGCGGTACGCGCTCAGCTGTCCGAGCAGCAGACGGTCGAACTGGTCGGGGTGATCGCCACCTACAACATGGTCAGCCGATTCCTGGTCGCGCTGGGCGTCGAACCCGAGTAGCGGCGGGAACGGGCTTCGCCGCTCGCCGCCCGTCGTTGCGGTAAGCTGACTGCTCCCATCAACAGCCCTTGCCCAGACGAGCAGATCCGCATGCCGAACCCCCCTCTGATCGATCGCGTCGACCACCTGGTCCTTACCGTCTCGGACATCGAGGCCACCACCCGGTTCTACGAGCGCGCGCTGGGAATGCAGCGCGAGTTTTTCCGCGGCCCGGAGGGCCAGCCGCGCCACGCGCTGCTGTTCGGCAACCAGAAGATCAACCTTCAGGATCGCAGCACCGAGACGCCCACCAAGGCGCGCGTGCCGACGCTGGGCTCGGGGGACTTCTGCCTGATCGCGGGCGTTGCGCTCGACGCGGTGATCGAGCACCTGGCGCGCGAGCAGATCGCCCTCGAAGCGGGGCCGGTGCCTCGCCGCGGGGCGTTGGGCGCACTGCGCTCGATCTATTTTCGCGATCCGGACGGAAACCTGGTGGAAGTCGCCGAGTACGCGGCCGCTAGCTGAGTCGCGCGATTCCCCGTTCGATGCTGCGCTCGAGCGCCGCGAGGTCCGTTTCGCCCTCGATGCGCCGCACCAGCCTGCCCTTCGGATCGATCAGCAGCAGCGTCGGGGTGCCGCGCACCGGACCGAGCGCGGCGGCGATCTCGCCCATCGGATCGAGCGCGACCGGGAACGGCAACGCATTGCTGCGCACATAGTGCAGAACGAAATCCGGGCGGTCGTACGACATGGCGACCGCGATCGTGGCCAGCCCGCGCGGCGCGAGCCGCCGGTGGATCGCCGCGATGCCGGGCATTTCCCTCAGGCAGATGGCGCAGCTCGTCGCCCAGAAGTCCACCAGCACCATCCGGCCGCGCAACTCCGACAGCGGCAGCCGGCGTCCTTCGATCGTCGTGAAGGTCACATCGGGAATCTGCGCAAGGGGAGCGCGCGCGCGCACGACCCAAGCGCCGACAGCACCGAGCGCGAGCGTCGCCGCGCCCAGCACGGCCAGACGCCTTCGGGCCGCGGGAACACGCGGCGAACTGCCTGGCGCCGCGGACGCCCGCGGCGTTGCTTTCGGAACCTGCTGCACGATGGAAATTCGAGCCCCCATCTCTTTTGCGGGCAATGATGCCTTAGAGTCTAGCCTCAATGACCTCCGCAACCCCGCAATCGCCGGTGCAGACCGCGCTGGCGCAGCCATCGGGCCGCGCAGGTTCCTCCGATCAGCGCGCACGCCCGCCCGTTAGCGAGGTGCTGGCGCTGTTTTGCTTCGATTGGGACGAGATCGGCTATCAGCGGCTGGCCGACCGCTACCGGCTGCATCACGCGGGCTTCGATCTGTTCAGTTTCCCGAGCAACCTGCGTCTCGCGGCGTTCGACATCGAGCATTTTGTGAGCCGGCTGACGGTGCGCTACGCGGACAGCCGGATCGCCGGGGTGACGTCGGCCAACGAACAGTTCGGAGCGCTCGCCGCGGCGATGCTCGCCGAGCAGCTCGACCTGCCGGGCACGTCGCCTGAGTCCGTCATCCGTTGCCAGCACAAGCTGGGCATGCGCCAACTGATGTCGCGCGTCGCCCCCGAGGCGAATGTCTCCTACTTCCCGCTCGACTGCGAGTACGGCGGTCCCTTGCCGGACAACCTCACCTTTCCGCTCTTCGTCAAGCCGATCAAGGCGGCATTCTCGGTGCTCGCGCGCCGGGTCGAAAACCGTGCCGAACTCGAGCGGCTCCTTCGGTTCAGCCGGCTGGAGGCCTGGATCATCCGGCGCCTGGTCGCCCCGTTCAACGCGCTGGCGCAGCGCCGCATCGGCTTCGCGGTCGACGCGCACCACATGGTGTGTGAAACCCCGATCGTCGCGCCGCAGTTCAATCTGGACGGCTATGTCTTCGACGGGCAGACCCGGATGATCGGCGTGGTCGACGCGATCATGTACCCGGGCACCCAGGCGTTCCAGCGGTTCGCCTACCCGTCGAAGCTGCCGGCTGCCGTGCAGGCGCGCGCGCTGGATGTCGCGCGACGGTTCCTGAAGGCCGCCCAGTTCTCGCACGGCATCTTCAACATGGAGTTCTTCTACGACGCGGGCACCGACGAACTCAAGGTCATCGAGTTCAACCCGCGGCTCGCGTCGCAGATCGCCGACCTGTACCTGCGGGTGGACGGCACAGACGTGCACGCGATGAACCTCGCGCTGGCTTGCGGCGACGACCCGTCCGCGGTCCCGCGACAGGCGCCCCGGGGGGCGGCAGCCGCCAGTTTCGTGTTTCGGAGCTTCGCCGTCGACGCGCCCCGCGCACCGGACGAGGCGCGCCGGCGTCGCCTGATGGCGACCGAACCGGACGCGATCTTTCTGGACTTTGCCAAGGGCAGGCGCGCCCGCGCCCGAGATCTGAAATGGCTGGGCAGCCACCGCTACGGGGTGCTGCACCTGCACGGCGCCGACGAAGCCGATCTGCGCGCGCGCTTCGAGCGCGCGTGCGACACGCTGGGCTGGCCGCCTGGCCCCTGACCCGCGCGCGCCGCTACTGTTTCTGGGACTCCGCGACCTGGCGCTCGATGCGCGCCAGCTCGTCGGGCGTGACGTACTCGAACACCGTGACCACGCGCCTGACACCGGATACCCGGCTCGCGACCTGCGCGGCCCGCTCGCCTTCGGCGCGCGTCACGATTCCCATCAGATAGACGACGCCGACCTCGGTCACCACCTTGATCGTGTTGGCCTGGACGTCCTTGGCCTCCACCAGGTACCCCTTCACCTGAGTGGTCACCGAGCTGTCGCTCGTATTCGTGCCGAACGAGACACGCTCACCGATCGCCAGCTCGTTGTGAACCGAGCGCACGTTGTCGATCTTGCCGACGATTGCCGCCGCCTCGGTCTTGGTGCGCTGGTCGGCTACCTGACCGGTGAGCAACACCTTGCGGTTGAAGCTCGTCACGCTGACGCCTGCGCCGCCCGCGAGGTTGGAGAGCTGCTGGGACGCCTTGACTTCGATGCCCTGGTCTTCAGCCTGGGCGCCGACGGTGCGGCGGTCCGCGGCCATGAACGCGCCGACCGCGATGCCGGTGGCCGCCAAAGGAAAGCAGCCGGTCTGGGCAAGCGTCGCGCCCATCAGCACCGCCGCGAGTAGCGCCCGGCGAGGCGCGGAAATCCGGATCATCGTTCTCATTTCATCTCCCATGCGATAGGCCCCGGCGGACCGGGGCGTCAGTCCTGCTCTCCGAGCAGGGCCGAGTCGATCCCGTCGCAAAGACAGTGGATCATCAGGAGGTGAACCTCCTGGATGCGTGCGGTGCGATCGTGCGGCACGCACAGGTGCACGTCACCCTCCCGCAGCAGCGACCCGATGCGTCCGCCACCCTTGCCAGTAAGCGCCACGACCACCATGTCGCGCTCCTGCGCGGCATGGATCGCGCTGATCACGTTGGCGGAGTTTCCGCTGGTGGAGATGGCGACCAGCACGTCGCCCGCCTGCCCCAGCCCGCGCACCTGCTTGGCGAATACTTCCTCGAATCGGTAATCGTTGGCCACCGCGGTGAGGATGGAACTGTCGGTGGTCAGCGAAATCGCGGCGAGCTCGGGGCGTTCCCGCTCGAAACGCCCGATCAGTTCGGCGGCGAAGTGCTGGGCGTCGCCTGCCGAGCCCCCGTTGCCGCAGGCGAGGATCTTGCGATCCGCCGCGAGCGCCGCGACCATGCGGTCGACCGCGTCGGCAATGGGTCCGGCAAGCTTCTCGGCCGCGGCCAGCTTGAGCTTGGCACTTTCCTCGAAATGGTCGCTGATTCGCGCGATTAGACTCATCGGCGCAGATTATAGTCCGGCGTCAGTGACAAGGCCCTGACGGCCGCGCGGCGCTCAGAACGCCGCCGGGATCCAGTCGACGCGCGCGCCCTCGATCGCCACGACGTCGAACCGGAACGCCGGCCAGGCGCCCGTGCCGCGCGCGGTGCCCAGGAAGGCCTGCGCCGCCCTGCGGACCCGCCGCTGCTTCGACGGGGTGACGCTGGCGGCAGCGCCGCCGAAACGATCGGAAGCACGCTTGCGAACCTCGACGAACACCAGCTGATCGCCGTCGGTCATCACCAGGTCGAGTTCGCCGACCCGCACGCGAAAGTTGCGCATCACGAGCCGCAAACCCCGCGAGAGCAGATAATCGAGCGCGACCTGCTCGGCGGCGAAGCCGATGCGCTGCTTTGCGGACGTTCCGGGCGGCGGCGCGGGGATGGAAGGCGAAGGCATGACGAATCGATTGTATGTAGTGGCCACCCCGATCGGTAATCTGTCCGACCTAAGCGAAAGGGCGGTGCAGACCCTTCGCGAGGTTGACGTGGTTGCTTGCGAGGACACCCGGGTGAGCCGTGTGCTGCTGCGCCACATCGGGTCCGGCGCGAAGACCATCAGCGCGCACGAACACAACCAGCGAAAGGCCGCGGATGCGGTGGTCTCGCACCTGCGGGCCGGTCGCTCGGTGGCCCTGGTCAGCGATGCCGGCACCCCGGCGATCAGCGACCCCGGCACGCTGATCGTGGCGGCGGTTCACGACGCCGGCTTTCCGGTCGTCCCGATCCCGGGACCGAGCGCAGTCGCCGCGCTGCTGTCCTGCTCCGGCCTGTCGGACGCGCCCTTCGTGTTCGAAGGGTTTCTGCCCGCCCGACCGAAGGCGCGCGACGCACGGCTCGCGTCCGTGCAGGCCGCGGCCGACGCCATCGGCGCGATCGTGGTGCTCTACGAGGCACCGCATCGGATCGAGGCGACGCTGCAAGCGCTCGCGCAGCGGCACGGCGCGGCGCGCAGGATCGCGATCGGGCGCGAACTGACGAAGACCTTCGAGGAGATCTTTCGGGGTCTCGCGCTCGACGCTCCCGGATGGCTCGAGGCGCGCCCGGAGCGGATTCGCGGCGAGTTCGTGATCGCGATCGATCGCGCCGGCGAGGCGCCCGCGGATGCCCCGGCGGCCGCGCACCGGACCTTCGAACCGGACGCCCTGCTCGAGCGACTGCTTCAGGACCTCGCGCCCAGCCGCGCGGTGAAACTCGCACAGGAATTGACCGGGCTGGCGCACCGCGATCTCTACGCCCGGGCACTGTCGATGGGTGCGCGGGCCGGCCCCAAGGACGCGCGCGAAGAATCGGACGAGTAGCGCGGCTAGCGCGTGACCGCGAAGGGCTTCATCGCGGTCAGCTGCCGAATCCGGTCCGCCGCGGCGAGAGCGTCGGCGCGCCCGGAATACGGGCCGGCGTGGATCTTGAACAGCGCGCCTTCCTGGCGAACCTCGACGCCGGTGACGACCCCGTCGAGGTCGCGTGCGATGCGCGTCCGCGTCGATTCGGCGGCCTCCCGCGAGCTGAATGCGCCGAGCTGGAGATAGACGCCGGTCGACCCAGCCCCGGCAGGCGCCAAACCTGGCGAAACCGGCCCGGACGAGGCTGCCTCGGGTACCGGCGCCGCAGGTGCGGGAACGGCTTCCAGCTGCAGTTTCTCCGGTGCCGCGGCCAGCGACACAGCGCCGGACGCCACCGTGACGCCGGGGGAGTTCGGGTCGACGGTCGTCGTCGCGGCGGCGCGCGCCGGCATCCCCTGGTCACGCTGGTCGAACTGGGTGATCAGCTCGACCTCGACCTCCGCGCTGCCCGCGTTGACGTAGCCGAGCTTGGCCGCAGCGGTGTAGGACAGATCGATCAGGCGCGCGTTCAGGAACGGGCCGCGATCGTTGACCCGCACCACCACGCTTCGGCCGTTGCCAACGTTGGTGACACGGACATAGCTCGGGATCGGCAGCGTCGGGTGCGCTGCGCTCATCGCGTACATGTCGTAGACCTCGCCGCTCGAGGTGCGCTGGCCGTGGTAACGGCGCCCGTACCAGCTCGCCACGCCCCGCTCGCGATAGGGGGCCATAGCGGTCATCGGCACGTACTGGCGGTCGAAGACCACGTAAGGCCGGGCGGTGCGCGGGTTCAGCGGCTCGGCGCGGGGCACCGCGTCCGGAATCGCATCGAGGTTCTTCGGCGGGTCGGCGCCCGGCCCGTCGTCCAGGTAGTAGCCACCCGCACCCGGCTTCGCGGCCATGGGGGGGCGGCCCGAATCGCCGCGCGACGCCGAGGTGCCCGCACCCGAGGGCGGGCGGGTCGACGAGCAGGCGGCGAGCGACACGGCGAGCACCGCCGACGCGAA
>JAHEDO010000179.1 GCA_024641185.1 Burkholderiaceae bacterium
GCGCACAGGCAGGTTGGCGAACCGGTCCGAGAACGTCTGCATGTGCTGCTCGGCCAGCAGCGTCGTCGGCGCGAGTACCGCTACCTGCTTGCCGTCGGCCACCGCGACGAAGGCGGCGCGCAGGGCGACCTCGGTCTTGCCGAAGCCGACGTCGCCGCAGACCAGCCGGTCCATCGGGCGGCCCGACACCATGTCCTGCACGACCGCGTGGATCGCGGCGAGCTGGTCCGGCGTCTCCTCGAAGCCGAAGCCCTCGGCGAAAGCCTCGTAGTCGTGCGCTTCGAACCTGAACGCGTGGCCTTCGCGCGCGGCGCGGCGCGCATACAGATTGAGCAGTTCGGCCGCGGCGTCGCGCGCCTGCTGCGCGGCGCGGCGCCGCGCCTTCTCCCACTGCCCGGATCCCAGCTGGTGCAGCGGCGCGTCTTCCGGACTCGCACCGCTGTAGCGCGAGATCAGGTGCAGCTGCGAGACCGGCACGTACAGCGTCGCCTGCCCCGCGTAGATGAGGTGGAGGAATTCGGTGGCACCGTCACCGAGATCGAGCGAGAGCAGCCCTTCGTAGCGGCCGATTCCGTGCTGTGCATGCACCACCGGGTCGCCGACCTTGAGCTCCGACAGATCGCGGATGATCGCGTCGACGTTGGTCTGCGACTCGCGACGGCCGCGGCTCGTGCGGCGCACCACGCCGGCGAACAGCTCGGCCTCGGTGAGCACCGCGACGCCCGCCTGCGCGAATTCGAAGCCGTCGTGCACCGCGCCCACGCCCAGCGCGATCTCGTGCTCGGAATCCAGGAACGCGCGCCATGTGTCGACCTGAGGCAAGCCGGCGCCGCCGTCGCCCAGCAGCCGGTGTTCGCCGAACATCTGCACGAGCGTCTCGCGGCGACCGGGGCTCTCGGCGACGATCAGCTTGCGCAGCGGACTCTCGGTCAGGTAGTGCTCGAGCGCGGTGAGCGGCTGCTCGGCGCGACGGTTGACCGCGAGATCGGGCAACGGCGTGGCCAGGGGCGCGCGCCGCTTGGACTTCGGCATTGCGTCGACGTCGGGTGCCGCGACCGACGGATCTTGCGTCGTGCTCCCGGGGCCGTTTCCCGTCGCCAGCGAGGTCGTGTCGTCGCGCGCCGCACGTGCCAGCGACCAGCGTCCGAACTGTGCGCAGGCCGAGAAGAACTGTTCGGCCGACAGAAACAGTTCGTCGGGCCTGAGCAGCGGCCGTTCGCTGTCGTGCGCGAGGAACTTGTAGCGCTGTGCGGTGTCCTGTGTGAAACGCCGCGCCGCTGCGTCGACGTCACCGTGCGTGAGCAGCAGCGAGCCGGACGGCAGGTAGTCGAACAGCGCCGTGGTGGCATCGAAGAACAGCGGCAACCAGTATTCGATGCCTGCGCTCGCGATACCGTTGCCGACGTCTCGGTAGATCGCCGTCTTCGAGGGGTCGCCTTCGAAGCGTTCGCGCCAGCGGCCGCGGAATGCCGATCGTGCGGCGTCGTCCAGCGGGAACTCGCGCCCCGGGAGCAGGCGAACGCGTTCGATCGGGTAGAGACTGCGCTGCGTGTCGGGATCGAAGGTGCGGATCGACTCGATCTCGTCGCCCATCAGATCCAGCCGGTAGGGCAGCGGCGCACCCATCGGGAACAGGTCGATCAGGCCGCCGCGCACGCTGAACTCGCCGGGTTTGACCACTTGCGTGACGTTCTCGTAGCCGGCGAGCGCGAGCTGGGCCCGCAGGCCCGTTTCGTCCAGCCGCTGGCCTTTGTCGAAAAAGAAAGTGTGCGAGGCGAGGAACGATGGCGGCGCGAAGCGGTGCAGTGCGGTGGTCGCCGCGAGGATCAGCACGTCGCAGCGTCGCTGCTGCAACGTGAACAGCGCATCCAGGCGTTCGGAGATCAGGTCCTGGTGAGGCGAGAAATTGTCGTAGGGCAGCGTTTCCCAGTCGGGAAGCAGGCGCACCGCCAGCTCCGGGTCGAAGAACGACACCTCGTCGGCCAGGCGCTGCGCGTCGAGCGCGCCGGCGGTGATCACCGCGAGGGTTCGCGACGGGCCGTCCTGCGCCGACGCGGGTGCGCGGGCAAGCCGAGCGATCAGCAGCGCATCGGACGAGCCGGCCAGCAGGGGCAGCGCGAAGCTCGTGCCCGGACGGGGCACCTGGATCGCTCGCTCGATGGTCTTGTCCAGCGACTGATGTGGCGCCGGATGCACGAGGGCAGAATTCAAGGAAGGGGGAGCGCCCGGAGCGGCGCTGAGGGGCGGCCGGCGGATGCGGTTCAGTAAAGGCTAGAATTTTAGCCGATGAGCACTAACGAACGCTTCCTCGCGGTCGTTCCGGCGGCCGGCAGCGGCACGCGCGTGGGCGGTCCGCTCCCCAAGCAGTACCTCCCTCTGGCAGGCAGGACGGTGCTGGAGTGCACGGTGCTGGCGCTGCTCGAGGCCGCCTGGATCGAGCGGATCCTGGTCGTGGTCGCGCCTGACGACGAGCGGGCATGGGGGCTGCTGGCGCCCGTCGCCGCCCGTTCCGCGGGGCGGGTGGGCGTCGCGGCGGTGGGCGGCGCCACTCGCCGCGACTCCGTGCTGGCCGGGCTGCGCGAGTTGCGGGCCCAGGTCGCGGACGACGACTGGGTGCTGGTGCACGACGCGGCGCGACCCGGCTTGCGGCTCGACTGCCTCGAGCGCCTGCGCGAGGCACTGGCGGGCGACCCGGTCGGAGGGCTGCTGGCGCTGCCGCTGGCCGACACGATCAAGCGCGCGGCGCCCGATGGTCGCGTGTCGCGCACCGAGCCCCGCGAGGACCTCTGGCAGGCGCAGACGCCCCAGATGTTCCGTTACGCGGTGCTCGTCGCGGCACTCGCCGCGAATCCGCAGGTGACCGACGAGGCGGCTGCGCTCGAGGCGGCGGGCATGGCACCCAGGCTCGTCGAGGGAGACCGCGGCAACTTCAAGGTGACGACGGCCGAGGACTTGCGGATGATGCAGGTGCTGATGCAGGCGAGGCGGACCGAAGAGGAGCGGCGCGGATGACGGATTTCAGGGTCGGGCAGGGCTACGACGTGCATGCGCTGGTCCCGGGCCGAAGGCTGGTGATCGGCGGCGTGGAAATCGCGCACAGCCACGGCCTTCTGGGCCACTCGGACGCAGACGTGCTGCTGCACGCGATCACCGACGCGTTGCTCGGGGCCGCGGCGCTGGGCGACATCGGCGGCCATTTCCCCGACACCGAGGCGCGATGGCGCGGCGCCGACAGTGCGACCCTTTTGCGCGAGGCCGCCGCGCTCGTTCGCGCGCAGGGCTGGGAAATCGGCAACATCGACGCCACGATCGTCGCGCAGACGCCCCGGATGGCGCCGCACATTCCGGCGATGATCAAGGCGATCGCCGCTGCACTCGGGCTGGCGCAGGATCGGGTCAACCTGAAGGCCAAGACCGCCGAAAGCCTGGGGTTCGCGGGGCGCTCTGAGGGCATCGAAGCGCAGGCAGTCGCGCTGATCAGTCGCGGCTGAATACGATCCGTGTCCGGGGCACGATCGGCGACGCAATGGAGGTCGCCGGAGCGCGCCGCGCGGCATCTGCGAACAGGTTCCGCGCCGATGTGCGACCGGCGTGCGCGCACGACGCTGCTGCTATAGTGTTTCGCTGGACAACGGCGGCATTTTCCGGAGGAATCGTGAGCGAACAGACCAAATACCTGCTCGACGAGAGCAGGATCCCCAAGCACTGGTACAACATCCAGGCCGACCTGCCGAAGGCTCTGCCCCCGGTGCTTCACCCCGGAACGATGCAGCCGGTGGGGCCCGATGACCTGGCGCCGCTCTTTCCGATGGCGCTGATCATGCAGGAAGTGAGCACCGAGCGCGAGATCGAGATCCCCGAGCCGGTGCGCGAGGTCTTTCGCCTCTGGCGCCCGAGTCCGCTGTTCCGCGCGCATCGCCTCGAGAAGGCGCTCGGCACGCCGGCGAAGATCTTCTACAAGTACGAGGGCGTGAGCCCGGCGGGCAGCCACAAGCCCAATACCGCGATCCCGCAGGCCTTCTACAACAAGGAAGCCGGCGTCAAGCGACTGTCCACCGAGACCGGCGCCGGACAGTGGGGGTCGTCGCTGGCGTTCGCGGGCACGCTGTTCGGACTCGACGTGACGGTGTTCCAGGTGCGCGTCTCGTACGATCAGAAGCCCTATCGGCGCGCGCTGATGGAGACCTACGGTGCGCGCTGCCTCCCGTCGCCGTCGACCGAGACCGCATTCGGGCGCTCGGTGCTCGCGAAGGATCCGAAGCACCCGGGCAGCCTGGGCATCGCGATCTCCGAGGCGGTGGAGATCGCGGCGCAACGCGAGGACACCAAATACGCGCTCGGATCGGTGCTCAACCACGTGCTGCTGCACCAGACGATCGTCGGCCAGGAGGCGATGGAGCAGATGGCGATGGCCGACGCGTATCCGGACGTGATCGTCGGCTGTACCGGCGGGGGCTCCAATTTCGCGGGCATCGCCTTTCCGTTCATCGGCGCGGGACTGCGCGGCGGTGCGAAGCCGCGCATCGTCGCGGTCGAGCCGGCGGCCTGCCCGTCGCTGACCCGGGGCAGGTACGCCTACGACTTCGGCGACACCGGACACATGACACCGCTGGCCAAGATGCACACGCTGGGATCGGTGTTCACGCCACCGGGTTTCCATGCGGGCGGGCTGCGCTACCACGGGATGGCGCCGCTGGTCTCGCATCTGAAGGAACTCGGGCTGATCGAGGCCACCGCCTATCACCAGACCGAGTGCTTCGCGGCCGGCGTGACCTTCGCGCGCGCGGAGGGAATCGTTCCGGCACCGGAAGCGAACCACGCGGTGAAGGGCGCGATCGAGGAAGCACTGCGCTGCAAGCGCGAGGGCAAGGCAGAGACGATTCTGTTCAACCTCTGCGGCCACGGTCACTTCGACATGCAGGCCTACATGGACTATTCGGCCGGCAAGCTCACCGACCAGAAGTACGACGAGTCCGAGCTTGCGATGGCGCTCGCCGGTCTGCCCAGCGTGCCGGAGCCTGCGTGAACGGGACGTCTCCGGTCGACGTCGTCCACAATCAGGACGCGCGGCGCTTCGAGGCCCATGTCGAGGGCCTGCTGTGTCGCGCCGACTACCGGCTCACCGGCGGCACGATGATGCTGGTGCACACCGGGGTGCCGGCCGCGCTCGAAGGGCGGGGCATCGCCGGCCAGCTGGTTCGGGCGGCGTTCGAACACGCCGCCGTCCGGGGATTGAAGGTCGTGCCGGGGTGCTCGTACGTGCAGGAATGGACCCGCCGGAACACGGACATGCACGGCGTGCTCGCCCCCGGCTGGGAGGCCTGAGCGCCGGAAGGCGCCCGCTGCCGAGTCGCCCGGCCGATCAGCGAAGATCGGCCACGAGCGCGGCGCGTGTCTGCGCGCCCAGCGGCGACACCGACGCGGTGTAGTTCGGGTGATCGACGCCCACCGACAGCGAGACCCCGTACTTCAGTGCCGCGGCCATGTCCTCGGTCAGCTCGAAGCGCAGGAAGTGCACCGCCGACGTCTTTTCGTCGTTCTCGCGCTCCATGTCCTCGTCGGCGATCGCGTACACCTTCGGCGAGCCTTCCACCTGCACCCAGACCTTGTCCTCGACGCCGATCAGCCTCGCGAGCTCGCGCTTGCGCTCTTCGACGTCGGTGTACTCGATCAGCATCGTCGCCTTGAAGTTGCGCCCGTCGGGGATCAGCGGCGTGTAGGCGTCGAGCTCGTGCCGGATGCCGTCCTCCTCGAAGATCTTCTCGATGCGCAGCATCTCCTGGACCTGGTAGCGCACGGTCAGCTCGTCCTCGAAGATCAGCGTCAGGTGCTCGCCCAGCGCCAGGGTGCGCGCCTTCTTGTGCCCGATGACCTTCTTGCGGAACTCGGGGCGGGCCTTGGCGTAGGCCTCCAGCGTCATCAGCGATTCACGGGTGAGGGTGGTCATCACGTTCTCCTGTGTTCAAGTTCATGTGTCGGGGCATCAGCCCAATCCGTACGCGATCCGCAACAGCGTGATCGGGTGCGCGAGCTTTTTCTCGACGTCGCTGCCGGCGATCGTCATGCCCTGTTCGATGTGGTGACCGCCGAGCTGGCAGTCGGAGGCGATCCAGTCCGGCGAGCCGTTCGGGTGCTCGGCCATCTGCCGGAACACCGGCCTGCCGATCTTCAGCGCGGTTTCGTGGAACTCCTTCTTCACCCCCCAGGTCCCCGCGTGCCCGGAACAGCGCTCGATCGTGTTCACGTTCGTGCCCGGCACCATCTCGAGCATCTCGCGGGTCTTCTGACCGACGTTCTGCACCCGCAGGTGGCAGGCGATGTGATACGACACGTTGCCCAGAGCGGTCTTGAAGTCGGTCTTCAGCAGGCCGTCCTTCGCGCGCTGCATCAGGTAGTCGAAGGGGTCG
Source organism: Burkholderiaceae bacterium (assembly GCA_024641185.1). Taxonomy (GTDB): domain Bacteria; phylum Pseudomonadota; class Gammaproteobacteria; order Burkholderiales; family Burkholderiaceae_E; genus Quisquiliibacterium. The sequence goes on from JAHEDO010000179.1 coordinate 6,408, forward strand.
AACATCGCGGCGCGCACCGCCTGCACGTCGGCGTCGTCCGGGTACATCAGCGGAAGCTCCTGCTTGAACATCAGGTTGCACGACGGAATCGGCGCGACGATCGCCCAGCCTTCGCGCGC
>JAHEDO010000180.1 GCA_024641185.1 Burkholderiaceae bacterium
GGCGCGCAACGGCACCTCGATGCCGAGCAGACGTTCGATCGCCATCACATAGGCGTGTTCGTTGCTCAACATCGACATGTAGTCGAGGCGGTCCATGTACGGGACCGACTGCAGGTAGGTACGGGTCTCGATGAGCTTTTCGGTGGCCCGATGGAGCAGCCCGATGTGCGGGTCGGCACGCTGCACCACCTCGCCGTCGAGCTCCAGCACCAGGCGCAGCACGCCGTGCGCCGCCGGGTGCTGCGGTCCGAAGTTCAGGGTGTAGTTCTTGATGTCGGCCATGACCTAACGCCCTGCCCCGTAGCCTTCTTCGCGGATCACGCGCGGAATGTTCTCGCGCGGTTCGATGGAAACCGGCTGGTAGACCACCCGTCGCTGCTCGGGGTCGTAGCGCATCTCCACGTTCCCGTAGATCGGGAAGTCCTTGCGGAACGGATGGCCGACGAAACCGTAATCGGTCAGGATCCTGCGCAGGTCCGGGTGACCCTCGTAGACGATGCCGAACAGGTCGAAGGACTCGCGCTCGAACCAGCCGAGCGACGGCCAGATGTCGAAGAGCGTCGGCACCACCGGAAACTCGTCGTCCGGCGCGAAGGTCCGCACGCGCAGGCGCCAGTTCTTCTCTACCGACAGCAGATGGACGACGCTAGCGAACCGCGGCTCGGTGCGCTCGCCGTGGCCGTACTGCGAGTAATCGACCCCGCACAGATCCGTCGCCGTGTCGAACTGCAGCGCCGCGTCGTCGCGCAACGTCAGCGCGATCTCGGGAAGGTCGGCCGCGGAGACGACGATCGTCAATTCTCCGAAGGCTTCGCTCAGCACCGCACGCTCACCGAGCACCTGGGACAGCGCCGCTTTGAGGGATTCGAGTCGAGTCATCTTGCGTTCGGGCGGGTGGCGGCTAACGGGCGATCGTGCTTTCGCGCCGGATCTTCTGCTGCAGTTGAAGAATCGCGTAGATCAGCGCCTCGGCAGTGGGCGGACAGCCGGGAACGTAGACGTCCACCGGAACGATCCGGTCGCAGCCGCGGACCACCGAATACGAATAGTGGTAATAACCGCCGCCATTGGCGCAGGAACCCATCGAGATCACCCAGCGCGGCTCGGCCATCTGGTCATAGACCTTGCGCATCGCCGGGCCCATCTTGTTGCACAGCGTGCCCGCGACGATCATCACGTCGGCCTGTCGGGGACTGGGCCTGAACACGACCCCGAACCGGTCGAGGTCGTAGCGCGAAGCGCCCGCCTGCATCATCTCGACCGCACAGCAGGCCAGCCCGAAGGTCATCGGCCACAACGAGCCGGTGCGCCCCCAGTTCACCAGTTTGTCCAGCTGCGTGGTGACGAAGCCCTCGCTCAATACGCCTTCAATGCTCATTCAAACCGCTCCGGGCGTTGCCGCGCGCGCTGACGACAGGATCACTCCCAATCGAGCGCCCCCTTCATCCATTCGAAAACGAACCCGACGACGAGGATGGCCAGAAAGATCATCATCGCCATGAAACCGAAGAAACCGATCGCGTCGAGCGACACGGCCCACGGGAACAGGAACGCGATTTCGAGGTCGAACAGAATGAAGAGGATCGCCACCAGGTAGTAGCGCACGTCGAACTTCATCCGGGCGTCTTCGAAGGCTTCGAAGCCGCATTCATACGGGGAGAGTTTGGCTGGATCGGGACGGGAGGGGCCGAGGACCGCGCCGGCGGCCATCGCGCCGCCACCGACGCCGATGCCCACCAGAATGAACAGTAGGACCGGCAGATATTGTTCGAGGTTCAAGACGAATCCTGATCTGTGTGGGGCCCGCCGGGGGCACAAACCCCAATTCACGCAACGAGCCGACTTTTCTTATTGGTGCCGACGGCGAGACTCGAACTCGCACAGCTTTCGCCACTACCCCCTCAAGATAGCGTGTCTACCAATTTCACCACGTCGGCACTGCAAATCTCGCTATCTACTACCTTTCAAATCGAACTCGAGTCCAGGCGGCATTTTACTTCGGAATTTCGGTCGATTGCCCATTTTTTTGCACTGCGCCATCCGCAGGTTTCGTTTCCGCGCCAGGTGTCGCGGCAGCGGGCGCGGCAGCGGGCACCGACGAGCCCTGTGCGGCCGGCTGATCCATCACGCTCGTGGGCGCGACGGAACCCTTGTGGGTCAGCATCGACAGACCGAGCGTGCTCACGAGGAACACCGTGGCGAGCGCAGCGGTCGTGCGACTCAGGAAATTGGCCGAGCCGGTCGCACCGAACAGACTGCCCGAAGCGCCCGAACCGAAAGCGGCCCCCATGTCGGCGCCCTTTCCATGTTGCAGGAGTACGAGGACGATCACGCCGATTGCGCTGACCACCTGAATCACGACGACGAGAGTAAGCAGTACGTTCATTCCTTCATCCTTGCGCATTCGCGGCCGCACGTGCGATCGCGATGAAATCATCGGCCGACAACGCCGCGCCGCCGATCAGGCCGCCGTCGATGTCGGGCATTGCAAACAGGCTCTCCGCGTTGGCAGGCTTGACACTGCCCCCGTACAGGATCCTGGTGTTCGTCGCGGCCGCGAAGCCCGCGTCGGCCAGCCGCGCGCGAATGAAGGCGTGCGCGGACTGCGCCTGCTCGGGTGAGGCGGTCCGACCGGTGCCGATCGCCCACACAGGCTCGTAGGCAACCACGAAACGCTGCGCATCGGCCTTCGACCCGATGGCCTTCAGCGCCCCGACCTGCCGCGCGAGCACCGTCTCGGTGAGTTCGCCCTCGCGCTCGTCGAGCGTCTCACCCACGCAGACGATCACGCCGAGCCCGTGCTCGAGTGCGCGGCCCGCCTTGGCCACCACCGCCTCGTCGTCGTCACCGAACAGCGCACGCCGCTCGGAGTGACCCACGATCGCCCAGCGGCAGCCGAAGTCCAGCAGCATCGTCGCCGACACTTCGCCGGTGTATGCCCCGTTGTCGAAAGACGACACGTCCTGCGCGCCGAGTTCGATCGGCGCGCCCTCCAGTGCCGCGCGCGCCTGCTCCAGATACGGATAGGGAGGACAGACAGCGACCCCCACCCTGGCCCCCAGCGCCGCATCCACGCCCTTGACGAGCGCGGACAGCAGCCGCTCGCCGGACGCGCGGTCGCCGTTCATCTTCCAGTTGCCGACTACTAGGGGCTTGCGGGATCTCATCAGGACTCAGCGTTCGGGACAGGTTCGGAAATCGAGAAAACCCGTGATTTTACGTTGCGCAGCAACAACGGGTCAATTCGACGTGCGCGCCGCCGCGCATGGCGATCGCGACGCGAGCGCGCCGCCCCACACCGCGTCCGAGGTTCACTTCGGCGAACCGGGCCCCCGGCCGCGCGGATTCCCTGCTTTCGACGACAACGCCTTGCCGGAGAACTCGGCCTCCTCGCGCTCGGCCGCTTCCTTCCAGGGCAACGGGCGACCGTTCTTCCAGCGCCAGAGCCATATGACATAGCCCGACACCCCGTAGAGCACGAACAGCGAGAACAGCACCATCGGCGGGTCGGAGGACACCAGAACGAACAGCATCACCATCGCCAGCACCGCGAAGAACGGGACGCTCTTCTTCAGGTTGATGTCCTTGAAGCTGTAGAACGGCGCGCTGGAGACCATGGTGATCCCGGCGTACAGGGTCAGCGCCCACGCGACCCACGCCAGGTCGGTGGGCGAGGCGGTGATCCACCTGGTTTCGCGCAGGTCGGTGATGACCCAGACCAGACCGGCGACCAGCGCCGCAGCCGCCGGACTCGGCAGGCCCTGGAAGTAGCGCTTGTCGACCACAGTGATGTTCGCGTTGAAGCGCGCCAGCCGCAGCGCCGCGCCGGCACAGTACACGAACGCGGCGAGCCAGCCCCACTTGCCGAGTCCGCGCAGCGTCCATTCGTACATGACCAATGCGGGCGCCGCACCGAACGAGACCATGTCGGACAGGCTGTCGAACTGTTCGCCGAACGCACTCTGCGTGTTGGTCAGGCGCGCCACGCGGCCATCGAGGCTGTCGAGCACCATCGCGATGAAGATCGCGACCGCCGCGTGCTCGAAGCGCCCGTTCATCGACTGGACGACCGCGTAGAAGCCGCAGAAGAGCGACGCGGTGGTGAACGCATTGGGCAGGATGTAGATGCCCCTGCGGCGCGGCGCGTCCGCCGATCGGTTTCGCGCCGCTTCGCGCAGCGCTCTGATTCTGCGAAACCTGGGGCGTCTTGGCTGATCCATGGCGCGCTCAGCGTCTGAAGGGCGGCGGGCGTGACTGCGCGGCCGCCGGGGTGAGGACTGCGCTCATGGGGGGAGTATAGCCGTGTGGGTGCGCGCCCCATGGCATGCGGCGGGTCCTGACTGCCCTGACCGAGCGGCGCGAGTGTCCGGCGGTGCGCAGTGGCCCCTTGCCGGCGCGGGCGCTGCGGCCCCGCTTCGCGGGGCTGCCCGCGTCTACCTCGCAAATTCGCACCCGCTCCGCACGCCCGCCGCTGCGCGGCGGCCGGGCGGGACGGGTCCCGCGAATTTGCTTTCGGTAGCACACGGCTTGCGCACGCGCCGGCAAGGGGCCACTGCGCACCGCCGAACACTCGCGCGGCATCACCGCTGCAAGCCCCGAGCCACGGCCCACCGCGACCGCTCGTGCCCGAGCGATCGCGCGGCCGCGCGCGATCAGTTGCGCGACTTGTCGACCAGCTTGTTGGCCTTGATCCAGGGCATCATCGCGCGCAGCTTCTCGCCGACGACCTCGATCGGATGCTCAGCCATGATGCGACGGCGCGACAGCAGCGTCGGCGCGCCGGCGCGGCTCTCGAGGATGAACTGCTTGGCGTACTCACCGGTCTGGATGCGCTCGAGCGCCACCTTCATCGCCTTCTTCGTCTCGGCGGTGACGATCGTCGGCCCGGTCGCGTACTCGCCGAACTCCGCGTTGTTGGAGATCGAGTAGTTCATGTTCGCGATGCCGCCCTCGTAGATCAGGTCGACGATCAGCTTGAGCTCGTGCAGGCACTCGAAGTAAGCCATTTCCGGCGCGTAGCCGGCCTCGACCAGTGTCTCGAAACCGGCCTTGATCAGGTCGACGGTGCCGCCGCACAGCACGGTCTGCTCGCCGAACAGGTCGGTCTCGGTCTCCTCGCGGAAGTTGGTCTCGATGATGCCGGCGCGACCGCCGCCGATCGCGCACGCATACGACAGCGCCATGTCGCGCGCGATGCCCGAGCGGTCCTGGTGGACCGCGACGAGCATCGGCACGCCGCCGCCGCCCGCGTAGGTCCCGCGCACCGTGTGTCCCGGCGCCTTCGGCGCGACCATCACCACGTCGAGATCCTCGCGCGGCATGACCTGACCGTAGTGGATGTTGAACCCGTGCGCGAACGCGAGGGACGCGCCCTTCTTGATGTTCGGCTCGACGTCGCTCTTGTACGCGGACGCGATGTGCTCGTCGGGCATCAGCATCATGACGAAATCGGCGCCCTTCACCGCGTCGCCGACTTCCGCGACCTTCAGCCCCGCCTTCTTGACCTTGTCCCAGGAGGGACCGCCCTTGCGCGCGCCGACCACGACCTTCACGCCGGAGTCGTTCAGATTCTGCGCGTGAGCGTGGCCCTGCGAGCCGTAGCCGATGATCGCGACCTTCTTGCCCTTGATCAGCTTCAGGTCGCAGTCCTTGTCGTAGAACACTTTCATGATTTTCCCTCTTCCTCTCGAATTCAGACTCTAAGTACGCGCTCGCCCCGGGCGATGCCGGAGCTGCCCGTGCGCACGGTTTCCAGGATCGCGGCGCGGTCGAGCGCATCGATGAACGCGTCGAGCTTGACGGCGTCGCCGGTGAGCTCGATCGTGTAGGTGCGCTCGGTGACGTCGATGACGCGACCGCGGAAGATGTCCGCCATGCGCTTCATCTCCTCGCGCTCCTTGCCGGTGGCCCGCACCTTGATGAGCATCAGTTCACGCTCGATGCAGGGGCTCTCGGTCAGGTCGACCACCTTGACCACCTCGATCAGCCGGTTCAGGTGCTTGGTGATCTGCTCGATCACGTCGTCCGAGCCGGTGGTGATGATGGTCATGCGCGACAGCGATTTGTCCTCGGTCGGCGCGACGGTGAGCGTCTCGATGTTGTAGCCGCGGGCCGAGAACAGACCGACGACGCGCGACAGCGCGCCCGGTTCGTTCTCGAGCAGAATCGAAATGATGTGTTTCATCACAGGTCCTCCGATCCGAGCAGCATTTCGGTCAGGCCCTTGCCCCCCTGCACCATCGGCCAGACGTTCTCTTTCTGGTCGGTGATGATGTCGAGAAACACCAGACGGTCCTTGTGCTTGCCGTGGAAGGCCTCACGCAGCGCGGGCTCGACGTCCTCGGGATTTTCGATGCGCATGCCCACGTGCCCGTAAGCTTCGGCCAGGCGGACGAAGTCGGGCAGCGCATCCATGTACGACTCCGAGTAGCGGCTGCCGTACTCGATCTCCTGCCACTGGCGGACCATGCCGAGGTAGCGGTTGTTCAGGTTCACGATCTTCACCGGCA
>JAHEDO010000181.1 GCA_024641185.1 Burkholderiaceae bacterium
GGACCTCGGGCGGCGCATTGACGACCTGGCCGAGATCGGCCTGCCACTGCGCGCCGTCGAAGGCCGTCTCCGCTACAGCGAAATGCAGGTGCAACGGCGGGCCGGACGCGGCCACGGCGGCGCCGGCATGCGCGTGGAGAAACGGCGCCAGCCCCTGCCCCGCAAAGAGCAGCAGCACCAGGGCCCGAGCGAGGGAACGACCGATCATCGTTAGATGTTAGCACCCGGTGCCGTGCCGTCCGGCAGACTGCCGCCGGGCGCGCCGATCAACCCCGCTGCGCGCGGTCCTTCGCGTTCTGCCCCTCGATCTTCGCGCGCGCTTCCATCCACTGCGCATCGCTCCATTCGCGCAGCGCGTAGAAATTGCCGCCGGTGCCCAGATAGTTGCCGCCGTCCATGTGGATCAGCTGTCCGGTGAGCCAGTCGCAACCTTCGGCCATCAGGAAGGTCGCGAGGTTCTGCAGTTCGCTCATCTCGCCGGGGCGCTTCTGCGGATTGAACTGCCGCGAGCGCTCGCCGGGCCGCTCGCCGGGATTGAGCCGCTTGCTCATGCCCTCGGTCGGAATCTCGCCGGGCCCGATCGCGTTCAGCCGCACTCCGTACTTCGCCCACTCGGTGGCCAGCGACTGGGTCATCACCGCGATGCCCGCCTTGCTCATCGCCGACGGGACGACGAACGGCCCGCCGTTCTCCACCCAGGTCGTGATGATCGACACGACGGACTTCATCGGCGCAGGCGGATTCCAGCCGCCGGCCCGCTTCGCCGCCTCGACCCAGCGCCGCCCCACCGCGTGGGTGACGTAGAAGGTGCCGTGAAAGACGATGTTGGCGATCGCGTCGAAACCGCGCGGCGACAGCGCCTCCGTCGGGCTGATGAAATTGCCGGCGGCGTTGTTGACCAGACCGGTGAGCGGGCCCTGCGCGAAGATCTCCTCGACCATCGCGTCGACCGCCTGCGCGTCGCGGATGTCGACGCCGAAGGTCTTCACCGAGCCGCCATGGGCCGCCATCATCTCCTTCGCGGTCTCGTCGAGGACGAGCTTGCGGCGGCCGCAGATGTAGATCTCCGCGCCCAGTTCCAGGTAGCGCTCGGCCATCGAGCGGCCCAGGCCGGTGCCTCCGCCGGTGACCAGGATGCGTTTGCCCTTCATCAGGCTCGGTTGGAACATCGTCGCTCCTTTCGCTGTGGAATGTCGTCGATGCCGCACGGCGGCAACGGTGTGAGGATCAGGCCTTGGCCGTGGGCGGCCCCTGACCCGAATCAGGAACGCGCCGGGACGCGCCGTCTTGCGCCGGGCTTGGCGTCGGTCCCGATGCCCGCGTTCGCGGCAGTCTTGGCGCCGGTCTTTGCCGCGGTCTTTGCTCTCGTCTTTGCTCCGGTCTTTGCTCCGGTCTTTGCGGCGGTCTTTGCGGCGGTCTTTGGTGCAGTCTTTGCTCCGGTCTTTGCTGCCGTCTTCTCTGCGGCCCGCGCTGCGGTCTTCGCCGCGGCCTTGCCGCCGGCCCCGGGGCTGGTTCCCTGCGCCGCAATCTCGCGTTCGAGTTCCGCGATCATCGCACGCGCCTCGTCCGCCTCCGGAATCGGGCGGCCGGAATCGCGCCACGCCACGGCGTCCTTGAAGCCGTGCGCCTGCGCGTGCCGGCGGAACCACAACCCTTCGGGGTTGTGACGGGTGATGCCGTCGAAGATGGTCGCGGTCATCTGACTCTGCAGCAGTCCCATGTTCTCGACCGCCTGGTTGATCACCATCTTCTGCATCATCAGGTGGCTTCGGGGCACGCCTGCGATCCGCGCGGCCAGCGCGTCGACAGTCGCGTCGAGCTTGTCCATCGGCACCGCATCGGTCGCCAGGCCCCACTTCTTCGCGGTCCTTCCGTCGATCAGGTCGCCTGTGAACATCAACCGCTTGGCCCGCACCGGACCGAGCTTGTAGACCCACATCGCGGTCGTCGGGCATCCCCAGACGCGCACCGGCATGTAGCCCATCTTCGCGTCCCGGTCCATCACGATCAGATCGCAGCAGTTGGCGATGTCGGAGCCGCCCGCGATCGCGTAACCGTGCACTCGGGCGATCGTCGGTTTGTAGGAGCGCCACAGCGCCATGAAGTCGTCGGTGAAGCCGCGCATCGCCTTGTAGTCGACCATCGGGTCCCAGGGGAACTTCTCCTGGTTGCACGGACTGTCCTCGCCCGATTCGGCCGCACCCACGATGTCGTAGCCCGCGCAGAAGGCTGCGCCCTCGCCCTGCACGACGATCACGTGAACCTCGTCGTCTGCGTTCGCGAGCTCGACCGCCCGGCGGATCTCGCTCGGCGTCTCCCAGGTGATCGCATTCAGCTTGTGACCGCGCGTGAAGGTGATCCGCGCGATGCGCGGATTGTAGGCGTCCTTGGTCAGCCGCAAGGTCCTGAAGCCGGGGGCGCTGGTGATGGACTTCTTCGACATTTCTCTTCTCCCGTCGGCCGGGCATCCGCCCGGATACGTCCCCTGCTTACGCGGCATCCAGGTCCGGCGCCGCGCCGGCTTCCTCTCGGCCCAGCTCGAAAGCCTGCGCGAGCAGTTCGTAGGTGCGCAGGCGCGCCGCGTAGCTCGCCGCGACGCTCAGGACGACGACCTCGTCGGCGTCGAACGACGCGCGCAGCGCAAGCACCCGCTCGACGACTCCCTGCGGCGTTCCGATGATGCTGCGGGGACGCTCGTGCGCGATCACCGTTCGCGCGCGCTCGTCGGGCTCCCAGTCGTTCGCCTGCTCGAGCGTCGGGATCGGCGCGTTGATGCCGTAGGCCATCTGCACGCGCCGCAGGTCGACCGCTCGCGCGAGCGCGTCGGCCTCGTCCTGCGTGTCGGCGCAGATCACGAACAGCGCCACCGCGCAGTATGGCTTCGTCTCGTGGCCCGGATTGAACAGCGCCCGGTAACCGCGCGCGATCTCGTCGCCGCCGCGCGCGCTGATGAAATGCGCGAACGCGAAGCGCATCCCCATCTGCGCCGCCAGTGCGCCGCCGAAGTCGCTCGAGCCGAGCATCCACAACTGCGGCCGCGTCGTCACCGCCGGCTGCAGCAGCACACCGGTCGCGGGGTGGCCCTCGGGCAGCCTGCCCGAGGCCAGCGACACCAGGTCCGCGACCTGCTGCGAGAAGAGGTCCGGATCGTACCGACCGTGCGCGACCACCCGCGCGGTGCGACCATCGCCACCGGGCGCGCGGCCGACGCCCAGATCGATGCGCCCCGGGAACATCGCCTCGAGCATCATGAACCGCTCGAGCACATTGAACGCGCTGTAGTACGGCAGCATCACACCGCCCGAACCGAGCCGGATGCGCCGCGTGACACTGCCCAGCCGCGCGAGCATCACCTCCGGACAGGGGTTGCAGACACCCTGCAGGCCATGGTGTTCGGCGCACCAGTAGCGCGTGTAGCCGAGCTCATCGGCCACCTGCGCGAGCTCGATCGTCGCGGCGACCGCATCGGCGGCACTGCAGCCGTGGATCACCGGCGACTGGTCCAGGATCGAGAGTTTCATGGGGCCTCCGCGTTGTGGCGACCGCACGCCGGCGGCGACGCCGGTGCGCCGACGCTCAGATCAGATACTCGGCGGCGTTGTCCTTGCCGAGGATCACGTAGTTGACGCGACGGACGTCGGCTAGCTTGCGACCACCAGCATACGAGATCGAACTCTGCAGGTCCTCTTCCATCTCCTGCAGCGTGTCGGCAAGCCGGCCCTTGATCGGCTCGAGGATGCGCTTGCCCTCGACGAAGCTGCGCTGACCCTTGTTGAATTCCGAGGCCGAGCCGTAGTACTCCTTGAACAGTTTCCCGTCGACCTCGACGGTGAGACCGGGCGACTCTTCGTGACCGGCGAACATCGATCCGATCATCACCATCGTCGCGCCGAAGCGCACCGATTTCGCGATGTCCCCGTGCTCGCGGATGCCACCGTCGGCGATCACGGGGCGCGTGGCGACCCGCGCGCACCACTTCAGCGCCGACAGCTGCCATCCACCGGTGCCGAAGCCGGTCTTCATCCTGGTGATGCAGACCTTTCCCGGGCCCACGCCGACCTTGGTCGCGTCGGCGCCCCAGCGCTCCAGGTCCATCACCGCCTCGGGTGTGCCGACGTTGCCGCCGATCACGAAGGCCTTCGGCAGCTTCTCCTTGATCATGCGGATCATCTGCTTGACGGAGTCCGCATGGCCGTGGGCGATGTCTATCGTGACGAAATCGGCGCCAAGCCCCGTGCGCGCGAGCTCATCGACGGTCTGGAGGTCCGCCTCCCTGACCCCGACCGAGATCGACACGTACAGCCCCTTGTCGCGCATCGCCCGCGCGAAAGCCAGGTTGTCGACGTCGAAGCGATGCTGGATGTAGAAGTAGCCGTTGGCCGCCAGGAACTCGCAGGTGCGCTGGTCGACCACAGTCTTCATGTTCGCGGGCACGACGGGAAGCCGAAACCTGCGCCCGCCGAACTCGACCGACGGATCGCACTCGCGCCGGCTCGTCACCGCGCAGCGGCGCGGCAGCAGCAGGATGTTCTCGTAGTCGAAGATTTCCATGACGGCGCCATCGAAGAGGGGAAAAGCATCATAAACGCGGCTGTGGCGATCCACCATCGCGGCGCGACTGCGCTACCATGGCTCGCCCCCCGAACGGCTCGCTCCCCGGGGGACGCCGGCCCGCTCCGACACATGCCCTGGACGTCGACATGCCCGACCCGATGCCCCCGTTCCGACTGCACGCTGCGCGCGCGACCCCTGCCCCGCTCGTGTTCGACTCCCCGCATTCGGGATCCTGGTTTCCGGACGACTTCGGCCACTGCGTGACCGAGGGCGAACTGCGCAGCGCGGAGGATTGCTACATCCACGAGCTCTACGCGAGCGCCCCGCTGCACGGCGCCGCGCTGCTCGAGGCCACCTTCGCACGTACCTATGTCGACGCGAACCGCAGCGAGGCCGATGTCGATCCGGAACTGATCGACGGCGACTGGCCCCACCCGGTGGCCGGCACTCTCAAGGGCCGGCTCGGACAGTCGCTGGTCTGGAGAAACCTCAGCGATGGTCGGCCGATCTACGCGCGCAAGCTCTCCGTCGCCGAGATGATGCGGCGCATCGAGCGCTTCCTGCGTCCGTATCAGCACGCCTTGCGCGCGCTGCTCGACGACACCCATGCGCGCCACGGCGTCGTCTATCACGTGAACTGTCACTCGATGCAGTCCGTGGGCGGAAAGATGTCGCAGGATGGCCCGGGAACGCGACGACCGCAGATCGTTCTCGGGGATCGCGACGGAACCACCTGCTCGCCCGAGTTCACCGCGCTCGTGCGCGATGCCCTGGTCGAGGCCGGCTACGAAGTGCGCGTGAACGACCCCTACAAGGGCGTCGAGCTGGTGCGGGCATTCTCGGCGCCCCACGCCGGGCGCCACAGCCTGCAGATCGAGATCAACCGCTCGCTCTACATGGACGAGCGCACGCTGCGCAAGAACGAAGGCTACGAGCGGCTTCTCGCCGACCTCGAACGACTGATCGCGCGCGTGGCGCAGTACGCGCACACACGGGCCCGGGACGAGTCCCTTCCCGCACGAACACGGGGTTGAGCCATGAACCACCCGCAGCAGGACGTGCCGCACTACGCAGGCCGACCGATCGAACTGACCGCCCCCGACATCTCGCGCCACCGCGAAGGCAACATTGGCGTGCCCTACGTCTTCAGCTACGACTCCGGGCGCCCCGGCCCGCACGCGATGGTGCAGGCGCTCACCCACGGCAACGAGATCTGCGGCGCGATCGCGCTCGACTGGCTGCTCGCCCAGGCGGTGCGCCCGCAGCACGGAAGGCTCACGCTGGCGTTTGCGAACGTCGAGGCTTTCGCGCGGTGGGACCCGGCCGATCCGGATCGTTCGCGCTACGTCGAAGAGGACTACAACCGCGTCTGGGGCGACGATGTGCTGCACGGCCCGCGCGACTCGGTCGAGTTGCGCCGCGCCCGGCAGCTCGCGCCGATCGTCGACCGGGTCGACTACCTGCTCGACATCCACTCGATGCACGAGCCCTGCAGACCGATCATGGTCTGCGGCGCGGCCGGCCGCGGCGCAGAGAAGTCGGCGGCGCTCGCGCGCCGGCTCGGCGTGCCCGGCGACCTGCTGATCGACACCGGGCATCCGGCAGGACTGCGGATGATCGAACGGGGGCCTTTCGGAGAGCCGGCCGAGGCCCGCACCGCGCTGCTCGTCGAGTGCGGACAGCACTGGGAACGCTCGGCGGCGGACGTGGCGCTCGATACGATGCTGCGCTTTCTCGAACACACCGGCATGGTGTCGGCGCAATGGGCAGCGCCCCGGATGCCGCTGCGCCCGAGCGGGGTGCAGCAGCTGATCCGGGTGACCGAACCGGTGGTCGCGCGAACCACGAACTTCCGCTTCGAGCGCGAGTTCCGCGGGCTCGAGGTGATCGCGCGCGAAGGCGAGGTGATCGCGCGCGACGGTGACACGGTGTTTCGCGCGCCGTACGAC
>JAHEDO010000182.1 GCA_024641185.1 Burkholderiaceae bacterium
CCGCGATCCGGTCGCCTCGGAAATGGTCGCTCGCAACGTGCTGCATCTGGTCGCCGACTGGACCAATCGCGACGCGGCGATCACCGAAGCGCTTGCGCGTCACGGCCGCAACGGCGTGCCGCTCTATCTCGTCTATCGGCCCGGCGAGTCGACGCCGCGGGTGCTGCCAGAGATTCTGACCAGCGCGGTGGTACTGGACGCGCTGGGTCCGAGGCGCTGACCGCCGCGGTGTGCGTTCGATGGTTCGCGTCGAACGCCTATAATCGTGCTGCTTTCGGTGCCGCGCGAGCAGTCGCAGCGCGCGGTTAAACGGGAAACAGGGAACTGGTGCGCCGCCATGACGTGCGGCGCCGGTCAACCTGTGCTGCCCCCGCAACGGTAAGCAGGCGCGTGCGTCTTCGGACGCGCGCCGGGTGCATCGAAGCCACTGGTGGACCGGTCCCTCGGGACCCGACATCGGGAAGGTGATGCGCTTGGACCTGCAAGCCCGGATACCGGCCGAGAGGGTGGGGTCGCGCCTGCGCGGCCCCGTGGCACGAGGCGCTGTCTTGCGGCGGGCAAGGCACGGAGCGCGTCCGTTCGGGCGCGCACGAGGGGTCGTAATGTCTTCTTTCAAGCATCTGGCGGTGCCCGTCGCGGCGCTGGCAATGGCTGCGCACGTCCACGCGCAGTCGCTGAACCAGGTGGTGATCACCGCCACGCGCGACGAGCGGCCGATCGAGCGCACGCTTTCCGACGTGACCACGATCGACGCCGAGCAGATCTCGAACGCGGGTGTCTCCAGCGTGACCGAACTGTTGCGTTCGCTCGGCGGCATCGAGATCGCGCAGACCGGGGGTGCCGGATCCATCTCCGGGATCTTCGTGCGCGGCACGAAGACGGCGCAGACGGTCGTCCTGGTGGACGGGGTGCGGCTGGAGAACCCCACGTCCGGGACACCGAACCTGGAATTCCTGTCGCTGTCGCTGATCGATCACATCGAAATCGTCCGCGGACCGATGTCGTCGCTGTACGGATCCGGAGCGATCGGCGGCGTGATCCAGATCTTCACCCGACAGGGCTCGGGGCCGGCAACGCCGACGTTCTCGGTCGGCGCCGGCAGCCAGCGCACGAGCCGCGTGCAGGCCGGCATATCCGGGGCCGCCGGTGAGCAGGGCTCGACGCGTTACGCGCTTTCCGTGGCCGGCGATCGCACCGACGGCTACGACGCGACGCTGCCCGGCAGCCCGAACTACCAGGCCGACAATGACGGCAACGCACAGCGCTCGGTCACCGCTTCGCTGCGCCAGGCACTGGGCGCCGGCTGGGAGGCGGGCGCGAACCTGATGAGCGTCAGCGGTCGCGTGTTCTACGACGACGCGTTCTCGACGCCGGAGACCGCACGCATGCAATACCGAAGCTCGGCGGCTTCCACCTTCCTTCGCGGGCGCCCGGCCGCGGACTGGGAGACCGAGTTTCGCTTGGGCGACACCAGGATCGATTACAGCTTCGACGCGTTCACCTTCGCGCCCACGGTCGATTCGCTGACCACCGCATGGCAGAACCGCATCGGTCTGCCCGTAGGGCGGCTGCTCTTCGGCCTGGAGCAATTGCGTCAGCGCATCGATGGCGAGGGCGTCGTCACCGGGCCCTATGCGTATCTGAAAGATGCGCGACGCACCGATTCGGTGTTCGCCGGTTACGAGTTCGCGCTGGGAAGGCATCTGGTGCGCCTGCAGTGGCGCTACGACCGCGTCGAAGCGGTGGGCTCCGAGCCCACCGGGACGATTGCCTGGGGGTATCGATGGACGCCCGACTGGCTGTTGCGCGCATCGGCGGGCAGCGCGTTTCGGGCGCCGACCTTCGACGACCTGTACAACCCGTTCGGTTCGAACCCGCTGCTCAAGCCCGAACTCTCGCGCGGGGCGGAGGCGGCGATCGAATATCGGCGCGCGGCGACCCTGTTCAAGTCCACCGTCTTCACCAGCCGGATCAGCGACGCGATCGAGCTCGACGCGAGTTTCACGCCGCAAAACCTCGACTCGGCGCGCGTCGACGGCGTTTCGTTCGAGGGGCGGCACCGGGTCGGCGCGGTATCGCTGCGCGGGTCCGCGACCTTCCAGAATCCCCGCGGCGAGCATTTCGACGCGGCCACCGGCGAGGTGGTGAGCGGGCAGCTCGCGCGACGTGCAAGGCACTATGCGTCGCTGGGGGCTGACTGGCGACCCGGTCCCCTGCGGGTCGGCGTCGAGTGGGTCGCGCAGGGTCCGCGTGTGGACAGCGACGGCAGCACGATCGCGGGCTACGGCGTGCTGAACCTGGACGCTTCTGCACCGTTGAGCAGGCAATGGGAGGCCTTCGGCAGAGTGGGCAACATCGGGGACAAGGTCTACGAGACCGCCTACGGCTACCGGATGCCGCCACGCAGCCTTTTCATCGGCGTGCGTTACCGGCCTCGCTGACGGGAACGCGATGGCGCTCCGGTCGGAGATCATCGTGGCGCGGGCCGCATCGCGCCGGGGCTGGCGCCTGCGCAGTTCGGCCGGCCCAGCCGCATCGGCGCCGGTCGCCGCACTCGGCGTGTTCAGGAGTCTCGCCGCGTTCATCGCACTCGCCGCATTGACCGGATTCACTGCACTCACCGCGGCCTCGTCTGCAAGCGCGGGAGAGGTAGTGGCGATCGTCGACGACTGGGGCCGCGCTCTGCGCTTTCAGCGAATGCCTCGCAGGATCGTCTCGCTCGCGCCGCACGCGACCGAACTCCTGTTCTCGGCCGGCGCGGGGCCGCGGGTGGTGGGGGTCGACGTCCACAGCGACCGGCCCGAAGCGGCCCGCAGCCTGCCGCGCGTGTCGTCCTATCCCGCCCCCGATCGCGAAGCGCTGCTCGCGCTGCAGCCCGAACTGGTCGTGCTCTGGGGCGCTGCGGCCGATCGTGAACTGATTTCCCGGCTCGAGGCGCTGGGCCTGGTGGTGTTCGTGTCCGAGCCGACTACGCTCGAAGCGATCGCGAGCAGTCTGGAGCGTTTCGGGCGGCTCGGCGGCGACGAAGCGCGCGGCGCGCAGGCGGCGCAGCGGCTGCGGGCACGCATCGCGTCGCTGCGGTCGCGCTACGGTCGAAGCGCGCCGCTGCCTGTGTTCGTCCAGGCCTGGGCGAGGCCGCTGCTCACGCTGTCGGATCGGGACACGATCGGCGACGCGTTGACGATATGCGGTGCGCGCAACGTGTTCGGCGACATGCCGGTGGCGGCTCCGCAGGTCGGTGTCGAGGCGGTGCTGGCCGCGTCGCCGCGGCTGATCGTCGCGATCGACGAGAAGGCGGATCGCTCGCAGTGGGACTCGTTGCGAGTGCTCGCGCCGCAGGGGAAGATCGAGTTTGCCGCTGTCGATGCGTCGATCCAGCGGCCCACCGATCGGATCGTCGACGCGATCGGGCAACTCTGCGAGGCGGTCGATCGCGCAAGGCGTCGCTGAATCTCGCCGGTGCGCGGTGCGCGGTGCGCTGCGGCGGCGACGCGCCGTCGCCGAATGCGCGGGCACCGGCGTCTCACCAGACGGTCTCGGGCACGTCGGCCGCATGGGCATCGGTCTTGTCGGATAAGATCGGTGCTGGACCCGTGTGGTGGTCCAACGTCGACAGGGAGGATTCCGGATGCCGGTTGTTGCTGTGGTCAATCCGAAGGGGGGCGTCGGCAAGACGACGCTCGCGACGAATCTTGCCGGCTTCTTCGCCGCCGGCAGCCATCGGACGATGCTGGGTGATTTCGACAGGCAACAGTCGGCGAAGGACTGGTTGCGTCTCAGGCCGCAGGCGGTCGCACAGATCGAGACCTGGGAGTCGAACGGTGACTCGTACCGACCGCCCAGGGGCGTCACGCACGCGGTGCTCGATACCCCGGCGCAGATCGACCGCCGGCACCTCGCGGCGCTGGTGCGGGTCGCCGACAGGATCATCGTGCCGCTGCAGCCGTCGATCTTCGACGTGCTCGCGACGAACCGGTTCCTGGAGGTGCTTGAAGGCGAGTTCCGCAACGGCAAGAGTTTCCGTGACACGGTCGCGGTCGTCGGGATGCGCGTGGACCCGCGGACCAAGGCGGCCGAGCAGTTGGGCCGCTTCGTCATCGGGCTGGGCATTCCGGTCGCGGGCTATCTTCGCGACACGCAGAACTACGTCCATCTGGCGGCCCAGGGGCTGACGCTGTTCGACGTGCCCGGCCATCGGGTCGACAAGGACCGGGAGACCTGGCAGCCGCTGTTGCACTGGGTTCAGCACTGAACCGGGCATCGGCGCTCCCGGCGCGCGACGCTGGCGCGGCGCCGATCCTGCCCAGGCTCTCGGTGCCGCCCGGCGCGTCGCTGGAGCTGCGCTTCGTCGACGAGGAGACTCGCGGGTTCGCGGTGGTGCGCGGGGTGCTGCAGCCCGCGCACACGAGCAGCGATTCGGGTGCGATGGTCACCGTGCGGGTGCCGGGCGGCGTTGGCTACGCCGCGAGCGCCGATCAGTCCGCGCAAGGACTTCAGTGGGCGGTGGACCGCGCACACGCCTGGGCGCTGGCCTGCGCGCGGGCCGGGCTGCTGCGCGACGTCGAACTGCCGAAGCCGGATGCGTGCGGCTCGAGGCACCAGGGTCCTGTACGCACGCCGTTGCCCGGGGATGCCGCGCTGATCGAACTGTTGCAGACCGAGGCAGCGGCGCTGAAGTGCGATCCGCGGATCGTGCACTGGTCGGCGAGCCTGCGGCTGACCGACACCCGTCAGCGGCTCTTCGTCGACGGCGAACTGGTCGCCGACCAGGGTTTTCGTTTCGTCGAACCCAACCTCGAAGCGACCGCCGACGACCGGCAGCGCTCGCAGACGCGGTCACTGGCCGGCCAGTACAACGGCTTCTGCCAGCAAGGCGGCTTCGAAGTGATCGAGCGCTCCGGGATGCTGGGCGGCGGCGCCCGCGTCGCCGACGAAGCGCTGCAACTGCTCGCGGCGCCGAACTGCCCGACCGGTCGAATGTCGGTGCTGCTGATGCCCGACCAGATGATGCTGCAGATCCACGAGTCGATCGGGCATCCGCTGGAGCTGGACCGAATCCTCGGCGACGAGCGCAACTTCGCCGGCACCAGCTTCGTCTCGCCCGACATGTTCGGCAGCTACCGATACGGTTCCGAGCGGCTCGACGTGAGCTTCGACCCCGGCGTGGACGCGGAACTCGCCGGCTATGCGGTCGACGACGAGGGCACGCTTTCGCGGCGCGTGCGTCTCATCGAGCGCGGGATCCTGATGCGCCCGCTCGGAGGCGCGCTTTCGCGCGCGCGCGCGCGCGCCGCGGGTTTCGATCTCGAGGGCACCGCGAACGCGCGAGCCAACGGCTGGCATCGGGCGCCGATCGACAGGATGGCGAACATCAACGTGGAGCCCGGGGACGCGACGCTCGAAGAGATGATCGCGGGCGTGGAGCGCGGCGTGCTGATGAAGACCAACGTCTCCTGGTCGATCGACGACTCGAGGAACAAGTTCCAGTTCGGCTGCGAGTGGGGCCAATTGATCGAGCACGGCAGGCTCACGCACGTCGTGCGAAACCCGAACTATCGGGGCGTCTCGGCGACCTTCTGGCGCAACCTCGCGCGCGTGGGAGACGCCGCCACCGTGCGGGTGCTGGGCACGCCCTTTTGCGGCAAAGGCGAACCCGGCCAGGTGATCCGGGTGGGCCACGCGTCGCCGGCCTGCGTATTCGACGACGTCGACGTATTCGGCGCGCAGGACTGACGCGATGCCCCTGCGAGAACGGTTCGGCGCCGCGCTGACCAGGGTGGCCCGCGGCGCCGGCGCTGGCGAGATCCTGGCCGGCTGGCTGCGCGCCGAGCGATCGGACTTCGTGCGCTTCAACCACGGAAGGGTGCGGCAGGCCGGCACCGTCGAGCGCGCGATCCTCGAACTGCGGCTGATCTCGGCGGGCCGTCAGGCGCGCCACACGCTGACGCTCTGCGGCGATCGCGGTATCGACGATGCGCGCGTCGACGAGGGCATTGCCCGGTTGCGCAGCGCGATCGTGATCGCGCAACCGGATCCGTACCTGTCGTTCAGCGAAACGGCGACTCGCAGTCTGCACCACGCGCCGGCACGCCTTGCCTCGGTCGACGAAATCACCGACGCGGTGTGCGGCGGTGCGCAGGGCGCAGACCTCGTCGGCTTCTACGCCGGTGGACCGCTCGCGTGCGCGCTGATGAGCAGCCTGGGGCACGACCACTGGCAGGAGACGTCGACCTGGAGCCTCGAGTACTCGATCTACCCGGGCGCGGGAGGGGGGCCCAGTGCGGGCATCGGCACCGATGCGGGGGCGGCGGCGCGGGACCGCGCGTTGAAGGCCTGCGTTGCCGGAGCGCAATGGTCGGCCGACGCGGTGCGTGACTCCATCACGACGGCGAGGCGCGACGCGGAGATCCTGCGGCGGCCCGCGCTGCGGCTCGAGCCCGGCCGCTACCGCTGCTACCTGAGCCCGCGCGCGCTCGCCGACCTGGTCGAGATGCTC
>JAHEDO010000183.1 GCA_024641185.1 Burkholderiaceae bacterium
CCCCGAGTCCAGCCGCATGTCGTTGCCGATCATCGTGACCCGGGTCAGCGCGTCCGGGCCGTTGCCGATGATCGTGGCACCCTTGACCGGGTACTGGATCCGGCCCTTCTCGACCCAGTAGGCTTCCGAGGCCGAAAAGACGAACTTGCCGTTGGTGATGTCCACCTGCCCGCCACCGAAGTTCACCGCGTAGAGCCCCCTGTCGATCGAGGCGACGATCTCCTGCGGATCGTGACCGCCGGCCAGCATGTAGGTGTTGGTCATCCGCGGCATCGGCAGGTGCGCGAAGGACTCCCGGCGGCCGTTGCCGGTGACCGGCAACTTCATCAGCCGCGCGTTCAGCGTGTCCTGCAGATAGCCCTTGAGCACGCCGTCCTCGATCAGGACGTTGTACTGGCTCGGATTGCCCTCGTCGTCGATGTTCAGCGAGCCCCTGCGGTCGCGGATCGTGCCGTCGTCGACCACGGTGACGCCCTTGGCCGCGACGCGCTTGCCCATCCGCCCCGAGAAGGCCGAGGAGCCCTTGCGATTGAAGTCGCCTTCGAGACCGTGGCCGATCGCTTCGTGCAGCAGGACGCCCGGCCAGCCCGGGCCGAGCACGACGCTCATCACGCCGGCGGGCACCGGGCGGGACTCTAGGTTGATGAGTGCGGCGTCGACCGCCTCGCGCACGTAGCGCTCGATCAGCGCATCGTCGAAATATTGCAGGTCGTAGCGCCCGCCCCCGCCGCTGGTACCCTGCTCGCGCCGGCCGTCGGCCTCGGCGATCACCGTCACCGACAAGCGCACCAGCGGTCGGACATCCCCGGCAATCAGGCCATCGGATCGGGCGACCAGCACGACGTCGTGCTCGGCGGCCAGGCCGGCCATCACCTGCACGATCCTCGGGTCGCGCGAGCGCGCGAGCCGCTCGACCTTCTCGAGCAGCGCGACCTTCGCGGTCGCGTCCAGCCCCGCGATCGGGTCCTGCGCCGGATAGAGGGAGCGCACCGCCCCGGGCTTCAGCGCGCCGGCGACCTTGATTCGCCCAGCCCCGCGCCGCGCGATCGTGCGGGTCGCGCGCGCCGCCGACACCAGCGCGCCGGCAGTGATCTCGTCGGAGTACGCAAATGCGGTCTTGTCGCCGACCACCGCGCGCACCCCCACGCCCTGGTCGATGGAGAAGCTGCCGCTCTTGACGATGCCCTCCTCCAGGCTCCAGCCCTCGTGCCGTGTGTACTGGAAGTACAGATCGGCGTAGTCGACCCGATGTTCGAACACCTCGCCCAGCGCGCGCGCCAGGTCGCGCTCGTCGAGCCCGCTAGGCTCGAGCAGCACGTGCCTTGCGATCGCAAGGCGATCGATCCCTTCGTCGACGACCTTCATCTTCGCTCCATGTTCATCGCGCCGGGCGCTCACATCACCCGGTGCCCAAGCGCGGGCAGGCTCTTGCGCACTTCGTCGATCCTGGCGCGATCGATGTTGCCGGCGACCACGCCCTCACCCTCGGCAAGCACTTCGAGCACTTCGCCCCAGGGGTCGATCAGCATCGAATGCCCCCAGGTGCGGCGGCCGTTGGGGTGACGCCCGCCCTGCGCAGGCGCCAGAACATAACACTGGTTCTCGATCGCCCGCGCACGCAGCAGGGTTTCCCAGTGCGCGCTTCCCGTGGTGTAGGTGAACGCCGAGGGCACGACGATCAGGTCGACCGGCGAGAGCGCGCGATAGAGCTCCGGAAAGCGCAGGTCGTAGCAGATCGACAGGCCGATCCGCCACTGGCCCACGTCGACCACGACCGGCGTGCGCGCGGCCTCGATCGTCGCCGCCTCGTCGAACTTCTCGTTGCCGCGCTGGAAGCCGAAGAGGTGGATCTTGTCGTAGCGCGCCCTGCGCGTCCCGTCCGGTCCGTAGACCAGGCAGGCGTTGCGCACCCGGGACGGCCGGGCGCAGGCCAACGGCACCGTGCCGCCGACGAGCCAGATGCCGTGCTCGCGGGCCTGCGCCGACAGGAAGTCCTGCAACGGGCCCTGCCCGTCGGGCTCGCGGATCGCGACCTTGTCGGTGTCGCGCTCGCCCAGCAGGCAGAAGTACTCGGGCAGGACCACGACGCGCGCGCCGTCGGCAGCAGCCCGAGCGATCAGGCGCGCCGCCGCCTCCAGGTTGGGCGCGGTCTGCGGGGCCGAGATCATCTGCACCGCGGCGACGCGGAGCTGTGCGCTGGTATCTGTCATGGCATGGTCTGGGTCACCGGCACGACCTGTCGCCGCTTCTCGACGACCTGCGGATCGGCCCATGAACCGGTGACATCGTACTCGTAGCTGAACATTTCCTGGATCGGGCCGCGAAGCGCGAGCTGGGCGAGAAACGCGCCGAGACCGATCACCGGATTGACCATTGCCCCGTACGCGATCGACGCGAGCTCGGCATTGAGTTCCGGACGCACTTCGACCTCGAGCGACTGCGTCTCCTTCCCGATGTCGGCTTCCCCGCTGATGCGCACCTGCGCCTGCACGCCGCGCATCGTCAGATTGGCGGTCCGAGCCAGTCCGTGGTTGATCGTGACGTCGCCGATGATCGAGTCGAATGCGAAACCCTCGGAGAAAACGTCGCGAAAGTCCAGCGTCAGCCGGCGCGGCAGCGACTGCAGGCTGAGCACGCCCACCAGCTTGCCGATGCCGGGGCTGGTCTTCAGGAACTGCCCCTTGCCCAATTCGAGCACCATCTTCCCGCCCAGCGACGGGTAGTCGACGCCCAGCGGCGACCCGATCCAGTGCAGGGTGCCCTTGATTGTGCCGGCGGTGCCGCGCAGCACGTCCGGCAGGCCGTAGACGGCGAGCAGGTCGCCGCCATTGACCAACGCAAGCCCGAACTCGAGCCGGGTCGGCCTCACACCGGCGGTTCCGCCGGGCGCCCAGGAACCGCTCGCCTTGAAGTCGGCGGCCGGATTGACGATGCGCAGCGCGTCGAGCGACCACCCCGGGCGCGTCGCATCGCTGCTGTTGGTCGCTTTCAGCTCGAGCCGCCCCAGCTTTCGGTCGAAGAGCACGAAATCCTGCGCGGAAATGTCGAGTCCCGGCAATTCCGAAGGCGGCGCGTCGAACAGGGTCTCGAATTCCCGGGCGCGCGAGCGGGGAATCTCCAGCCTGCCGAGGCGCGCGCTGAGCGTCCCCAGCCGCTGGCCCTGACTGGGTTCGCGCCAGCTGAGGAACCCGTCGACCTCGCGCGCGCTGATGTTCGCGCGCCAGAAGCCGCCGACCCGCGACGCGCCGAAGACGACGTCGTGCAGCACCTTGTCCGCGACGCGAACCGTCCGGGCGACCACCGACACATAGTTCGGCAGCAGCGGGGACGCCGCGGCAGGTTCGGAGATCGCGCCTGAGCCCGCCTCGCCGACCGTCTTCGGCGTCAGCAGCGATCTCCATGCGTCGACGTCGACCTCGTCGGTGTTGAGCACCACCGAAAGCCCGGCGTCCTGCAACACCGGTTCGGCATTGAGCGCGAGCGAACCCCGACGGATCGCGAGTCGGTCCGTCCTCGGGTCGCGCTCCCGCTCCAGCACCAGGCGCAGCGCGTCGCGCAGTTCGAGACGCAACTGGTCGCTTCGGGGCCGCGTACCCGGATCCGGCGGCCGTTCGGGCGTCGTCGTCACCTTCAAGGGCCAGCTCGCCTGCGCCGGCTTGGTCAGCGGCGCGGGCAGCGTCGATGACAGACCCACCAGATCCGACTCGATGAGGACTTCCGAGGCCCGGTGCCGGACGTCGACCCGCACCCGGTACGCCGCGCTTCCGTCGAGTGCCTGCGTCAGGGAATTGTCGACGACCGTGCGCATGCCCTGCGCCGAGACCCGCCCCTCACCGCGAAGCACGAACCGCCCCGGTTCCGGCGTCTCCCCGTTGACCTGCAGCGGACCGCCGAGGAAGGTCGCCGAGATTGCGCGCAGCGCGAGCCCCTGCTCGGTGAACTCGAGCGACCCCTTCACCTCGCTGAGCCCGGGGATCGTATTGTCGAGTCGCAGCTCGTTGCCGAGAAACTGGACCGATCCCGCCACCTTCAGGCGCTCGATCTCGCCCAGCGGCAGGTCCAGTCGCAGCCGCAGTTTCGCGTCGCCGCGCACCACCGTGTCCCGGCTGAAGTCCTCGATGCGGGTGGCCAGCGGGCTTTCGTTGACAAAGCGCAGCAGGTCCGCGGCGGACCCTTCGCCGGTCCCCTCGACGCGCAGCAGCGAGTGCGCGAAGTCTTCGACGATCGCCTCGGTGGCGCCCAGCGAAACATCGAACACCTTGCCGGTGCGCATTCGCACGCGCATTCCCGCTCGCTCGAAGGCCAGACTGCCCTGGAAGCGCTCGATCTGCGGCCAGCCCGGCGCGTAGCGCAGCACCCCGTCCTGCACCCCAGCGGTGATCGAAAAATCGCCCTTGCGCGGGTCGCGGAACGGAAAGTCGGACAGGTCGCCGCGCACCCGGAAGCTCAGGTCGTCGGAACGCCCGCCCTGGATCGCTGACTCGACCCAGGCGCGCACCGGGGCCGCGATCTGCAGCGGCAGGTAGCGCGCGGCGCGGCTCGCCTCGGCCCGCTCCATGCGGCCGTTCAGATCGACGATTCCGGGGCCACCGGGCTCGGTCCGGTAGGTACCCCGCACGACGCCGGCCGCGTCAGCATTGGCGAAACGCAGCTCCTTGAGCTCCACCGCGACCACCGGCACATCCGCACTGTGATCGACCGTCCAGCGCGCTTCGGCCTTCAGCGAGTCGAGCGGGACCGCCGCCTCCGCGAAGATGCCAGGGAAGCCGAGCGTTGAACGACCCGAGTTCACGCGCAGTTCTCCCGTGTCACGGGTGATCCGCGCCTCGCCGCTCAGGTTCTCGAACCACGGAAGCCGCGGCCGGGCGGGAGCGGAGTCGATGGCGTCCTCGGACCCGGGAAGGCGCGCGGGCTTGCCTGACGGGTCGGCGCCACCGTCCGGCACGGGGGTCGCGTCCCGGTATCTGAGGGACAGGTCGGCGAAGTCGACCGCAGCGTCGAACCCGAGCCGCGCCTCGTTGGTCCAGCGCGCACTGAGGGCCGAGACCGTCCCCGAGACCTTCAGGGCGTCGAGCCGCTCCAGCACTTCCGGCGTCATCGGAAGCGTCCGGGCGAACGCGAGCGCCGCCGCCGCGTCGAAGGCCGCTAACGACGCCTGTCCTCCCTGCGGCCGGCCCTGCGCGTCGATCGCAATGCGCTGCTCGCCGAGCGCACTCAGCCTGAATCCGCTCGCGTCCGCGACCTCGAGTTCGGTCGCAGTGACCGTGTAGCCGGCGCCCGAGGGCCGCGCCGCGAGATCGGTTCGCAGCGCGGCGAGATGCACCGACCCGGCCGCCGTGCGCCACTCGACGCCATTGGCCGCGAGCTTGAGCCGCAGATCCTGCGCGCGACCCGCGCCGAACTTCAGCCAGGCCTTCAGGTCGCCGCTTGCGCTCGCGACGGGCAGGGGCAGCATGACGAACTGGGCGGCCTGCGTCGCGTCGAACCCGTCGACCCCGAGAAACGCCTCGCCGCTCCACCGGCGCCATTGCCCGGGGCTGCTGTGCGCCTCACGGTAGATCTCGATGGCGCCCTGCAGCCTGTGCCAGCCGGGTCCCGACGCATCGACCGACAGCAGGGCCCGATGGCGCCGGCCCACGCTTCCGATCGCGAGCTCGATCCGTTCGAAACGGTTGCGCACGCCACGCTGGCGATCGATCCAGTCGATCTTGGCGTCGTGCAGCAGGATCCGCCGCTGCCCGACCAGCCACTTCAGGGCTTGGCTTTCGCCGGGTCCGTCCACCGCCAATTCCAGCCCCGCGACCCGCAATCGCTGCTCGTCGAGCCGCTCGACCCGCAGGACCGGCGCGTCGAGCTGCAGCACCGCCAGGCGCAACTCGCCCATGAGCAGGCTGTCTGGCGACAGCACCGCGGTGGCCCGCCGCACCGACAGCGCCGCGGATCCGTCGTCGTCGTCGATGCGCAGGTCCTCGATGGTGATTCTGGGCAGCAGGCCCTCGAAACCGCTCTCGATCCGCCCGATCGTCACCGGCCGCCCGGCGGCCGCGCTGAGTTCCGAGAGCAGCAACGGCCGCCAGTCGTCGAGCCTGGGCCAGACGTAGTAGCGCAGCCCCAGGTACGCCAGACCGATGCCGAAATACGCGATGAGCAGCAGGTACAGCAGCGCTTTGCGGAGCAATTGAGCGGACTTCGGCGCAGTTGGCTGGTCGGGAGACACGAACGGCAGGATTTCTCGGCGCCGCCGGTTGCGTTTGAGGTAGGGTCGTGCGGCTCCGTTAGGATACCCGTTTCGACGCGCAACTCCGGCGCGCTCCGATCAGCGGGATCGCGCTCCAAGCGCGAGGTGGAACATGGGCTACAAGGCCGAGGTTTTTTCCGGGTACTTCAGGCGCTCGCTGGCGGCGATCCGAGGGCGCACCGTCGGCACGTTCGACACGATCGCGACGCTCGACGACTGGATCGCCGCGCCGATCGTGCCGTCG
>JAHEDO010000184.1 GCA_024641185.1 Burkholderiaceae bacterium
CCGAAGCCTGGCCCTGCGCGCCACCCGATGGCTGGTGGATCATGATCCGCGCGTTCGGCAGCGCGAAGCGCTTGCCCTTCGCGCCGGCAGCCAGCAGGAACGCACCCATGCTCGCCCCGATGCCCATGCACAGGGTGCTCACGTCAGGTTTGATGAACTGCATCGTGTCGAAGATCGCCAACCCGGCCGACACCGAGCCACCCGGCGAATTGATGTAGAACGAGATGTCCTTGTCGGGATTCTCGGACTCGAGGAACAGCAGCTGCGCCACGACCAGGTTGGCGGTCTGGTCCATGACCGGGCCCACCATGAACACCACGCGCTCGCGCAGCAGCCGCGAGTAGATGTCGTATGCCCGCTCGCCGCGCCCGCTCGTCTCGATGACGATCGGGACCATCCCCAACCCCTGGGGCTCCTCGCGCTGCGCCAGCTGCGCGTTGACGAGGTCTTCGACGATGCTGTTGAAGCTCATTGCGTGACTCCGCTGCTTGCCGCTGATTCGATGCCCGCCATTGCCGGCGCGCTCAGTTCGTGCCCATCAGTTCGTCGAACGCGAGCGCCTTGTCGACGACGCGCGCGTTGGCCATCACCCAGTCGACGACGTTCTGCTCGACGACGATCGCCTCGATCTCGGCGAGCCGGTTCCGGTCGCTGAAATAGTAGCGGATCACCTCGCCCGGGTTCTCGTAGGACTGGGCGAATTCCTCGATCTGCGCGCGGATCTGCTCCGGCTTGGCCTGCAGGGCGTGCTTCTTGACCAGCTCGGCGACCAGCAGCCCCAGGCGCACGCGCTTCTCGGCCTGCTCGTTGAACGCGTCAGGGGGAATCGGGATGTTCTTCACGTCGACACCGCGCGACTGCAGATCGGCGCGTGCACGCTCGATCAGCGATTCCGACTCGGATGCCACCAGCGCCTTCGGCAGATCCAGCGCCGCGATCGAAGGCAACGCCTCCATGACCGCCGCCTTGGTCCGGTTGCGCAGGCGCTGCGCGACCTCGCGCTCGAGATTGGCCCGCACGTCGGCCCGCATCTTCTCCAGGCTGCCGTCTCCCACGCCGAACTGCTTGGCGAAGGCTTCGTCCAGCGCCGGCAGCACCGGCTGCTCGACCTGCTTCACGGTCACCTCGAACTGAGCCGTCTTGCCCGCGAGGTCCTTGGAGCCGTAGTCCTCGGGAAAGGCGACGGGGAACGTCCGCTTCTCGCCCGGCGCGGCGCCGCGCGTGCCGGTCTCGAAATCCGGCAGCATCCGGCCCTGGCCCAGTTGGAACTGGAAATCGGTGGCGGTGCCGCCCTCGAAGGCAACACCGTCCAGCGTTCCGGCGAAATCGATCGTCACGCGGTCCTCGTCCTGGGCGCCGCGCTGCACCGGCTCCCAGGTGACGCGCTGGCGACGCAGGATGTCGATGGTCTTGTCGACCTCGGCATCCCCGACGGCGCACGAGGCACGTTCGACCTCCAGGCTCGCGACGTCGCCGAGCGCGACGTCGGGATAGACCTCGAAGGTCGCGGTGAAGCCGAGTTCACCCTCCGGCGCGTCCTCGCGCCGCGCAATCTGCGGCTGGCCAGCCACCCGCAGCTTGTGTTCGTCGATGGCGTCGGTGAGCGCCTTGGACACATGGTCGCCGAGTACCTCGGCGTGCACCTGCGGCCCGTACGACTGCTCGATCATGCGCATCGGCACCTTGCCGGGGCGAAAGCCGGGCATCTTCACCGTGCGGGCGACTTTGCGCAGCCGCTCGCCCACTTCCTTCTCGACCGCGTCCGCGGTCACCGACATCGAGAGGCGCCGTTCCAGCGTGCCGGTCGTTTCCAGTTGCGTTGCCATCGTCTTCATTCAATCCGTTGTCGAAGGGCCGTTGGAGGCCTGCGCCACCCGTACGAGCCGTCATTCCGCCTGGTGCGGCCGAAAGGACTCGAACCTTCACGCTTATGCAGCGCCAGGACCTAAACCTGGTGCGTCTACCAATTCCGCCACGGCCGCGAAACAGGCGATTGTAACCGATGCGCCGGGCGCGATCCGAGGCGCGGCCCGGCCGCGTCCGGGCACGCGCGGGCGCGACACTCGGCTCGCCGATGCACGCGACGCACCGCCTCTGATATAAGCAGCGTTGATGATCCGACCGGCATCCGAAGCGACGTCGCACGCACGCCCCAGTGCCGCCCAGCCCCGGGCGCAAGGCTGGATCACGGGCGTCGAGCATTACGAAAACTTCCCGGTGGGTTCGCTGCTGGTGCCCAGCGCCCTGCGACCCGCAGTGGTCGCGATCTACCGCTTCGCCCGCTATGCCGACGACGTCGCCGACGAGGGCGACGCGCCCGCGGAGCAGCGCCTCGCCGAACTCGAACGCCTGCGCCGTGCTCTCGGCGGCGCGCGCCAGGACGCGCATCCGGTGGTCGACGCCCTGCGCGAACAGACTCGCGGCCACCGACTGTCCGACGACGAGTTCCTCGCACTGCTGTCGGCCTTCGAACAGGACGTCAACGTCACGCGCTATCGCGACCTCCAGGAGCTGCTCGACTACTGCCGGCGATCGGCCGATCCGGTCGGGCGGCTGGTGCTGCAGCTGTTCGGGGCGCGCGGCCCGCGCACCGAGCCCCTGTCGGACGCGATCTGCACCGCACTGCAGCTGATCAACTTCCTGCAGGACTTCGCCATCGACTGGTCTCGCGGCCGCCTGTACCTGCCGCTGCAGGATCTGAACGCGGCGGGTCTGGACGAGACCGGGATCGACGCAGCGGTGCGTGCGGGCCGCGCACCCGCCGAGCTTCGCAATCTGTTCGCGCAGCAGGCGACGCGCTGCGGCACGCTGCTAGAATCCGGCGCGCCGCTGGCGGGACTCGTTCCGACCCGGCTCGCGCTGGAACTGCGCGCGATCCTGGCGGGTGGACGCCGGATCCTCGAGCAGTTCGAGCGTGACGGCTTCGACCCGATCGCCCGCCGCCCCAAGATCGGCTGGCGTGACGCCCCCGCGCTGATCCGGCTGATGTTCGTCAAACCCGCCAGACCATGACCCCCGACGCCTACTGTCAGCAGAAGGCCGCGGCCAGCGGGTCGAGCTTCTATTACAGCTTCCTGTTCCTGCCGCCCGAACAGCGTCGCGCGATCACCGCGCTGTACGCCTTCTGCCGGGAGGTCGACGACACGGTCGACGAGGTCGGCGATCCGGCGGTCGCGCGCGCCAGGCTCGAGTGGTGGCGCGCGGAACTTCGCGCGATGTTCGCGGGCTCGCCGCAGCACCCGGTCACGAGTGCGCTCGCGCCGCACCTGGCACGCTTCGGGATCGATTCGGCGCGGCTGAACGAGATCATCGACGGCATGCAGATGGACCTCGAACAGAACCGCTACCTGGATTTCGAGGGCCTTCGCCTGTACTGCCATCGGGTCGCAGGGGTCGTCGGCACGCTCTCCGCCGGGATCTTCTCCGACGGCCGGCAGGACTGTGCGCGGTACGCCGAATCGCTGGGCATCGCGCTGCAGCTCACCAACATCATCCGAGACGTCGGGGACGACGCGCGCCGTGGCCGCATCTACCTGCCGCTCGACGACATGCAGCGCCACGGCGTCGCTGCGCACCATATCCTGAAGGGCGCTGCGCCCGAGGGCTTTCGCGAACTGATGCGCTCCCAGGCCGCACGCGCACGCGGCTTTTACCGCGAAGCCTTCGAGGCGCTGCCGCCCGCCGAGAGACGCGCGCAGCGCCCGGGACTGGTCATGGCCGCGATCTACGCGACGCTGCTCGACGAGATCGAGGACGACGGCTTCAGGGTGCTCACCCACCGTGTCGCGCTCACGCCGGTGCGCAAGCTCTGGATCGCCTGGCGGACCTGGATGCGCGGCGCGCCGCCGCGCCAGCGCCCCGGCTGAGCCTGGCGGGCGCCAAGGTGCGGGTCGCGGACTTCGCGGTGATCGGCGGCGGGTGGGCAGGGATCGCCGCCTGCGTCGAGCTCGCGCTGGCCGGGCACCGGCCCGTCCTGTTCGAATCAGCGTCGACGCTGGGCGGGCGGGCCAGGGCGACACGCATGACGGTGGCGGGCGTCGAGGTCGAACTCGACAATGGCCAGCACCTGATGCTCGGTGCGTACCGCGACTGCCTGCGCCTGTGCGCGGTCGTCGGCGGCGACAGCGCAGCTGCGATGCGCCGCACGAGACTGGATCTTCGTTCGACGCGGGGGCTTCGCCTGCGCGCCTGGCGCCTGCCCGCGCCCCTGCACCTGCTGGGCGGACTGCTCGCCGCGCGCGGGCTCTCGTCGTCCGAACGTATCGCGGTCCTGCGGATGATGGTCGGCCTGCGCATCGACGGCTGGCGCGTAACCCCCGGCGAGACCGTGCGCGAACTGCTGCGGCGCCTGGGGCAGCCCGAGTCGCTGCAGACGGCGCTATGGGACCCATTGTCGTTGGCGGCGCTGAATACGCCGCCCGACGCGGCTTGCGCGCAGACCTTCGCGTGCGTGCTGCAGGACTCGCTCGGCGCCGCGGCGAGCGCCAGCGATTTCGTGCTCCCGGTTCACACGCTCTCGCAGCTGCTGCCGGAGCCCGCCGATGCCTGGCTGCGAAGACGTGATACGACGCTTTCTCTGCGCACCACCGTGCGAGCGCTCTCGGTCGATGGCGATCGTTGGAGGATCGACTCGACGCGCGACAGCTGGCAGGCGTCGCGCGTCGTCCTCGCGGTCCCCCCGTTCGCCGCTGCGCGCCTGCTCGCCGGCATCGAAGGGTTGTCGCCGGCCGCCGGCGCGGTGCTCGAGGCGCTCGGGCGCTACGCCTACGACAGCATCGCCACCGTCTACCTGGGCTGGCTCGAAGCGACGGCGCCGGCGCTGCCGCCGTGGATCATGCTGGACGAGTCCGCGCAGGATCGCGGCTGGGGTCAGTGGCTGTTCGACCGCGGGACGCAATGCGGCCTCAGGATCGCGGCGGTCGTGGTGAGCGCGCGGGGTCGCCTCGCCGATGTTGCGCCGGCGGAGCTCGCTGCCGGCATCGCGCGCCAGGTCAGCGATCAGCTCGGGATCGCCATGCCGATCGACGCACGCACCGTCGTCGAGAAGCGCGCCACGTTCCGCTGCACGCCGGACCGCCCGGTGCTGCGCCCGGACGCATTCGCGGCGCTTGCGCCGCCGGCCAGCGCGCTTGCCCGTCTGGCGCTCGCAGGCGACTACACGGTGCCGCACTACCCGGCAACCCTCGAGTCGGCGGTGCGCAGCGGCGTGCAAGCGGCCCATCTGCTGATGCGCTGAAGCGCCCGCTCCCGCCCGACACGCCTGCCTCAACTCTCCCAGGCAGCCTGCAGCGCGTCGTCCACTCGGTCGAGCGCGACCGCTTCCAGCCCCTCGATCGGGCGCTTGGGGAGGTTCGCGCGCGGAATCAGCACGCGCGAGAATCCGAGCTTGGCTGCCTCGCGCAGCCGCTCCTGTCCGCGCGGAGCGGGACGGATCTCGCCCGCCAGACCGATCTCCCCGAACACTGCGAGCCCCGGGGGCAAGGGGCGGTTCTTCAGCGAGGACACGACCGCGAGGACCACCGCGAGATCCGCGGCCGGCTCGCCGATCCGCACCCCGCCGACCGCGTTGATGAACACGTCCTGATCGAAAAGCGCAATACCGGTGTGCCGGTGCAGCACCGCCAGCAGCATCGCGAGCCGGTTGTGTTCCAACCCGACCGACAGGCGCCGCGGATTCGGCACGTGCGCGGCGTCCACCAGTGCCTGCACTTCGACGAGCAGGGGACGCGTACCCTCCTGCGTGACCAGTACGCAGGCGCCCGCGACCTGTTGCGAATGCTGCGACAGGAACAGCGCCGAGGGGTTCGACACGCCTCGCAACCCCCT
The DNA here is from genome assembly GCA_024641185.1 of Burkholderiaceae bacterium. GTDB lineage: Bacteria > Pseudomonadota > Gammaproteobacteria > Burkholderiales > Burkholderiaceae_E > Quisquiliibacterium. Next base: position 5,827 of record JAHEDO010000184.1, read on the forward strand.
ATCGGTCATCGCGAAGACCCCGAGTTCGTTGACCGCACCGAAGCGGTTCTTGAACGCCCTGACCAGGCGGAACGACGAGTGCGTATCGCCCTCGAAGTAGAGCACCGTGTCGACCATGTGCTCCAGCACCCTGGGTCCGGCGAGGGTGCCCTCCTTGGTGACGTGCCCGATCATCACCACCGCCACCCCGACCTGCTTGGACAGACGCGTCAGCTGCGCCGCGCACTCGCGCACCTGCGCGACCGAACCGGGCGCCGACTGCAGCTGTTCCGAGTACAGCGTCTGGATCGAGTCCACCACGACCACCTGCGGCTTGCGCGTTTCCACCGCCGTCAGGATCCGTTCCAGCGCGATCTCGGCGAGCATCGGCAGTCGTGCGACGTCCAGGCCGAGACGACGCGAGCGCAGCGCGACCTGGCCCGCAGACTCCTCGCCGCTGACGTAGAGCACCTCGCGTTGCGACGACAGGTGCGCGAGCGCCTGCAGCAGCAGCGTGGACTTGCCGATGCCCGGATCGCCGCCGATCAGCACCACCGAGCCCTCGACCAGCCCGCCGCCCAGCACCCGGTCGAGCTCGCCGATGCCGGTGCCCAGACGGTCCGGTGCAGCGCTCTCGCCCCGCAGCCCCACCAAC
>JAHEDO010000185.1 GCA_024641185.1 Burkholderiaceae bacterium
CTTGGCGCGCCAGGCTTCATGGTCTATGCCAACATCGTCCAGGGCTGGGACGCAATCGACCCGAGCACCGGCGCGGCCCAGCCCAACTGGACCGAATACGACCTGACCCTGGACTACCGCTTCAGCGCCAGGACCTGGCCGGCCTGGGCCCAACCGTTCTGGATCCGCGCGCGCGCGGCCAATGTCGATATGCGCAGCGACGGCGACATCCAGGACTACCGCATCATCGTCAACTACGACCGGAAGTTCTGAGTGCGGACATGCGCCTGCGCCTGCCCGGACACGGGTGCGGCATGACGACCCGAGCCCTCCGCGGTTTGGGCTGATGTGCTGTCCCGTGGCTCGCCAGCGCACGCACTCGATATTCGGGTATAAAGGATTCCGACCGGAAATCGCGACGACGCCCTGCTGCCCGGCACAGGGCGCTATACCGTTCGGAACACCAGCATGAGTTGGATCGACGACGCGAAGAGGGTGGCCGCGGGCATCTTGATGGTGCGGGAGAAGGTCGACGCCGCGACGGCCGACTTCAGGGGCCGGGTGTGCACGGCCTGCAGCCGGCTCGACCGCAAGACGTTGCGCTGCAGCGAGTGCGGCTGTTACCTGAAGGCGAAGGTCTGGGCGAAGGTGAACCGCTCGCCCGCCCGCCCTAGGGGCGAGGTGACCCATTGCCCGCTGGGCAAGTGGCGGGACCGGGACATCGCGAACCACTATCGAGCGATCGACGGCAAGCCCCCGCTGCCGCCGCCGGCGCCGCGTGCAGCACCGGTCGCGACGTCAACGGTGCCGTCCCCGACCGCAAAGGGCGCGGACGGCGGGAGCTAGCGCCGTGCGTCCCCCGCTGCGGTCGTGCGCGCGACTCCGCCCATCGTTGCGAAGTTGCGCAGCGACTGCAGGTGAAGATAGATCAGCTCGAGCTCGTCGCTTTGCGCGAGACTCCGGAGCGTGTCGCCCGACAAGGCCTTGAGCCTGTCGCGACCGACGACATTGAAGTATCCGGTGAGCGCGGTCGTGCTGGCCGCGTCCAGCCCGATCTTCGCCCGCATCGGCTCGAGAAGGTCCAGTTCCTTCAGGCGCCTGCACAGCGACAGCATCCGATCAAACTGGGCCTGGAAGTTCTGTGCGAACTTCAGCCGTTCCTGCAGGAAGGGGGTCGGTTTGCCTTTCCCGTCGAACAGGCGCTCGCCGCGCCCCTCCTGATTGCATGCGGAGCACGCTTCGTCAATGCACAACGGCTGCGCCTTGGGATTCTCGCCGGCGGCGAACACGAACGGGTAGCGACGCACGAAAGCGGGCACATAGTGCGCGCGCCACGTGCCATCATCCACGACGTACAGGTTCTGGCCGGCGCGCGGCCCCAGAAGCGCCGCCGCCACTATCGCGCCCTCCGTGGGCACGAAGACGATCGGGTACTCGGGCGCGGCTGCCTGGAATTCCGTCGCCCCCAGCGGCACCGAGTTGACGTTGCGGGCGAAGCCATAGTCGGCTGAGGGCTCGAGCGACCAGGTGCCGTGGCGGGTCGGGGAGAGCGGAACCGCTCGTTCGTAAAAAAGCTGCTGGGTGGTCACTGGTCTGGGTCCTGTGTTGTGCGCGGGTCTGGGCGGCCTCGCCGGTGCGGGGCACGGTCAGTGCAATGCTACGGCAATCCCGGCCGTTGCTGCGGCCCGGCGCCTCGGGCAGGCGCCACGGCTCGGCCACTTGGAATACGCGGTCGGTGCCAAGTCGTACGCAACGGTGACACCCGGTTGCACATTGAATCCGCTCACCGGCCGGACGCAGCCCTATGTGAATCTCCTTGATAACGGCGGCCGACTCGTGTGCCCCGGTCACCCGCGGGGAATCGCACGGTGCCCGCGGTGGCCCCGCCGAGGCTTGCCTCACCGCCGGCGACGGTGCGCCCCAGCCTGCAAGCGGACCGCGGTGCGACGAACCGTGAGATTCCGCACCAGTCCGCACTAGCGGATGTTTGCCGCGAACAGCCCGATTCGCTAGTATTCCCTCGCACCATTGGTCGGCACGACACCCGGCCCGTGGGCGCACTCGCCGGGTGAGCTTTCGCCGCTGCGCGCTCGTTCGGTTGGCCGTGTATCGTGCACGCTGGTGTGCCCGCCATGCGCCTCCAGTGAGCGCGCCAAACGATGGAACCGATGCGACGAATCCTTTTGCGAACGCTCACGCTGCTGGCAGTCGGATGCGGTGCGTTCATGGTTCATGCCGCGGCATGGGGCGAACGGTACGCTCTGGTAATGGGCAACGACGCGTACCCGGGCGCGCCGCTCAGGAGTGCGGTAAACGACGCACGCGACTTTGCCGCCGCCCTTCGCCCGCACGGCTTCGACGTGCTGCTCGCCGAGAACGTGACCCGTGAGCACATGTTCAACGCGATCCGTGAGTTCGGGTCCCGTTTGCGAGAGGGGGACATAGCACTGTTCTTCTACGCGGGACACGCGATCCAGTTGCGCGATCGCAACTATCTGATCCCGGTCGACGCGGAGGTGAAGCAAGAGGAAGACGTCAGCTTCTACAGCCTCGACGTGGTCGAGGTGCTTCAACGCATGGACCGCGCCCGCACGCGCGCCAATCTGCTGATCCTCGATGCTTGCCGCGACAATCCGTTTGCGACGTCCGTGCGCCTCTCGGCGGTTGGTCTGGCGCAGATGAACGCGCCGCCCGGGACTCTCATCGCATACGCGACGGCCCCGGGTCATGTCGCGCAAGAAGGGGCTGGGCGCAATGGCACGTACACCAAGCACCTGTTGCGCCACATAAACACACCGGGAGTTGCGGTCGAACTGGTACTCAAACGAGTGCGCGAGGGCGTGATCCGCGAGACTCGCGGGCAGCAGGTGCCATGGGACTCGTCGAGCCTTCGCAGCGATGTCACCCTGGCTGGCGACGCTCAGATCGGCGCAACCCGTCCCGCCGTCCAGGCGTCGATCGCTGCCGCCCCCTCAAGTGACGCTCGGCTGTCGCTAGAGAAGACATTCTGGGAATCGATCAAGGACAGCCGCGATCCCAAGGAGTTCGAGGCCTATCTGTCCCAGTTCCCGCACGGCGTATTCGCGATGCTGGCTCGAAGAAGGATCGAGAGCCTGTCGCCGGCTTCTCCAGCACCGGCGTCATCCGACGCCGCAAGCGTTGAACCTTCCGCCGCGGCCACGGGAAACGCCCCCTTCGCAAGCCAGACCTCGGGAACCATGCCCGCAGAGGCCCCCGCGGCGAACACCCCGCCCGGCACAGCCACGCTTGCCAATGCGCGCTCTACGGTGCCCGCCCTCGGAGAGGAAAAGAACGCGAAGGACAGATCGGCCGACAACGCATCATTCGATCCGAACTCCTTCGAGCCGATCACGCTGTCCGACGGCAGCGTATACCGTGGCCCGCTTCTCCACGGCCTCTTCCACGGATACGGACGGGTTGAAGGCAAGGCGATGGGAACCTACGTCGGCGAATTCGCAAACGGCGTGCGTCAGGGACGCGGTGATCAGCTTTGGCCGAACGGAAATCGGTACGTGGGCGAATTCAAGGCGGGCGCGCCACACGGCCACGGTCAGATGGTATTCGCAAATGGCGATCGCTTCGACGGAAACTTCGATGCCGGCAAGCGACACGGCAAGGGAACTGCGGTCTTCGCGAGCGGCATTCGCTTTACTGGAGATTTTCGCGGCGACATGGCGACTGGTATTGGCTTGGTCGAGTTCGTCGACGGCGGGCGCTACGAAGGTGAGGTCGTCGACGGCGTGCCGAACGGCAAAGGGCGCTACCGGTTTGCGGACGGTTCGGTGTACGACGGCGAATTCCGTGCCGGAAAGATGTCGGGGATGGGCACACACGCGTTCTCGAACGGCGATCGACACGAGGGCATGTTCGAGGCCGGCTGGCCTTCGGGCGCTGGCGTCCGATTCTTTGCCGCGGGCGGCCGATTCGAGGGCGTGTTCAGCGACCAGGGCCGGGCTGCGACGGGCACGCTGTTTGAGTCGACCGGGGGTTCCAGTCCGGGTCGCCTTGAAAACGGGATATTCCAGTCAGGCGGCAGCTGATCCGGCCAACATTGAGCCGCCGCGCCCGGGCTACTGCCGCGCGATGCCGGCCTTCCTGCCCCGAAGCACGAACTTCTGCACCTTGCCGGTCGCGGTCTTCGGCAGATCGTCGACGAAGTTCACCCATTGCGGCGCCTTGAAGTGCGCGAGGTTTTCGCGCACGAACAGCCGCAGCTCCTCAGCCTTCGCGCTCGCACCCTCGCGCAGCACAACGAACGCGTGCGGCGCTTCTCCCCACTTGTCGTGCGGCATGCCGACTACTGCGACTTCCTGCACGGCTGGGTGGCGCAGCAGGCATCCTTCGACCTCGACCGACGAGATGTTTTCTCCGCCGCTGATGATGACGTCCTTGAACCGATCGCGGATCTCGACGTAGCCGTCCTCGTGCACGACCGCCGCGTCGCCCGAGTGGAACCATCCGTCCCTGATCGCCGCATCGGTCGCCTCGGGGTCGTCGTAGTAGCCCTTCATCACCACGTTGCCGCGCACGGTGATCTCGCCGAGCGTCTCGCCGTCGCGGGGTACCTCGTTCCCGTCCTCGTCGACCACGCGCAACTCACCCGAGCTCACGAGCTCGACCCCTTGCCGCGCCTTGATGACCGCGAGCTCGCCGGGCCGAAGACCGCGATGTTCCGGCCTCGGCTCGCAGAACGTAATGAGCGGCGTGGTCTCGGTCAGCCCGTAGACGTGCGTGAGCTCCCAGCCCAGATCCCGTTCGATCACTTCGATCGTGGCCGCTGCGGGCGGCGCACCGGCGGTAAACAGGCGAACCCCACTCGGCGTGCCGGAGCGCATTGTCTCGGGCGCATTGGCAATGCCGATCAGCACGGTCGGCGCGGCGCAGAACATCGTGATGTTCTCGTCCCTGATCAGGCCGAAGATGAGCGCGGGCTCCACCTTTCTCAGGCACACGTGCGCCATGCCGCGGGCGGTGTTGATCCACGTGAAGGTCCAGCCGTTCGCGTGAAACATCGGCAGCGTCCAGAGATATCGGTCTGCCGGGGTGAGATGATGGTGCGCGAGCGTGCCCATGATGTTCACCCACGCGTTCCGATGGGTGATCATCACGCCCTTGGGCCGGGCGGTCGTCCCGCTGGTGTAGTTGATAGTGATCAGGTCGGACTCGCCGATCTCGGGCCGTTCGAAGGCGGGGTCGTGCGAGGCGAGCGTGGTTTCGTAATCCAACCAGCCCTGCCGGGAGCCTTCGAGCGCGACGAAGTGCTCGACCTTCGCGAGCTGGTCGCGAATCGAGTCGATCGCCTCCAGGTAGTCGGCGTGCGCACAGATCACCTTCGCGCCGCAGTGATTGATGATGTATTCGAAGTCTTCGGGCAGCAGGCGATAGTTGATCGGCACCAGCACCGCACCGATCTGAGGAACGGCGTAGTAGCCCTCGAGATGCGAGTGGGTATTCGGCGCGATATACGCGACCCTGTCGCCGCAGCCGACCCCGAGCGACTGCAGCGCCGACGACCATCGGTCGCAGCGCTCGAAGAACTCGGTGTAGGTGAACCGCCGGTCGCCGTCGACGACAGCTTCACGATCCCCGTAGAGCCGGCGTGCGCGGCGGGCAAACTCCATCGGACTGAGCGCGACTTCCATCCCTTCCCCTCGATTCATTCGTATGCCGGAACGCCGCTGGCCACCCGGCGGCCTCGGCCGCCGCGACACCGAACTCTACTCCCGCGGGCGAAGCCCAGGAAAGCGGGTAGCCCGGGTGCCCAAGCGGGTGAGCTCGAAGCGCGCGATTCGACGAGGCGCGGGATTCGCAATGTGCAGCAAGTCTTGATCCGACGAACCACGAGCCACGAGCCAAGGGACGGCTCATGCCCTGCCAGGGCGACGCCATGGCCAAGTAATCGCTCGGCGGCCGATTGTCGCGGCAATCCGGGCATAGGCGCTCAACTGTCTTCGGCCGATGGGCGTGTGCGCGGCCCGCGTACCGTCTTCTGTCATCATCGCGCGATGCAACGCACCGACATCGCCGGCGCATCCGAGCGCCGGTGCGCGCTCACCCGGTTCCTCCGGCGACAGTGCTCGCCTCGCCCGGGCTCGCGCCGGCCCTCGCTCGAGACGTGACCGTCACCACCTCCCAGGCCGACAAGCGCCTGGCCGAGCATCGGGTGCTCGGGTGGATGTGCGCGATCATCTTCATCAACCAGCTCGGCTTCGGCGCGATCGTGCCGGTGCTGCCGCTGTACGCACAGTCGTTCGAAGTCTCGGTCTCCGCGGTCGGGGCGACGATCGCGGTGTTCGGCGCCGCGCGCTTCGCCTCGGCGATGCCTTCGGGCCGCCTGTCCGACCACATCGGCCGGCGCCCGACGCTGGCCCTCGGCGGTCTCGTCG
>JAHEDO010000186.1 GCA_024641185.1 Burkholderiaceae bacterium
GTTCGGCGCGACCATGTTGCACAGCCAGAAGTTGCTGCGCACGTTGCTGTTCATGATGCGGTCGTAGGCCTCGTCGGGCATCTCGGCAGCCGGCCCGAAGAACGGGTTGACCGCCGCGTTGCACACCAGTACGTCGATACGCCCCCAGCGCGCGATGGTCGAGTCGACGAGGTTCTGCAACTCGTCCTTGCGCCCGATGTGGCAGGCGGTGGCCACCGCTTCGCCGCCGCGAGCGCGGATGCCCGCGGCGACCTCTTCGCAGGCGTCGAGCTTTCGGCTCGAGATCACCACCTTGGCGCCGTGCTCGGCCATGCGTTCGGCGATCGCGCGGCCGATTCCGCGGCTCGCGCCCGTGATTACCGCGACCTTTCCGGTCAGATCGAATAGCGACATTTGGAACGCTCCTCCTGGAGAGTCGAATCATAACCACTTGCCGCTGCGGTACCCTATCCCGATGATTGGAGGGGCGATCACCGACGTGCCCGGTGTCAAGGTCGGGCACTACACCGATTCGCGACGACCGACCGGCTGCACGGTGATACTCACCGAGCACGGCGCCGTCGGCGGGGTGGACGTGCGCGGCTCGGCCCCCGGGACACGCGAGACGGAGCTGCTCGCGCCGGTGAATCTGGTCGACCAGGTGCACGCGGTGCTGCTGTCCGGCGGCAGCGGCTTCGGGCTGGACGCGGCCACCGGCGTCGTGCGCTGGCTCGAGGAGCGTGGTATCGGCTACGCGGCGGGGCCGGCCCGGGTGCCGATCGTGCCCGCCGCGATCCTCTTCGATCTCTGGGTCGGCGATCACCGGATTCGCCCGGATGCCGCCGCGGGCTACGCGGCCTGCGAGTCGGCGAGCGCGCAAGCGCCGGAGGAAGGCTCGGTCGGCGCGGGTGCGGGTGCGACGGTCGGCAAGCTCTTCGGCATCGAGCGCGCGATGAAGGGCGGCATCGGCACCGCGGCGCTCAAGGTCGGCGGCATCACCGTCGGAGCGATCGTCGCAGTCAATCCGCTGGGCGACGTCATCGATCCCTCAGACGGTAGCGTGCTGGCCGGCGCGCGCGATCCCGAAGGCCGGCGCTGGACCGGCACGACGGCGGCAATCCTGCGCGGCGAGATGCCGCAGATGCTGCAGGCAGGCATGGCCACGACGATCGGGCTGGTGGCCACCGACGCGGTGCTGACCAAGGCGCAGGCGCAGAAGATCGCCCAGATGTCGCACGACGGCCTGGCGCGCACGATCGACCCGGTGCACACGATGTACGACGGCGACACGATGTTCGCGCTCGGCACCGGCCGCAGCGGCATCACTGGCAACCCGAGCGCGCTCGGGATCATTGCCGCGGCAGTGACCGCATCGGCGGTATTGCGCGCGATACGCCGGGCGCGCGGTGTCGCGGGTCCCGGGCTGCCGAGCGTGCCCGCCGCGGCGGACTTCGCCTGAATGCGTGCGCCCGACACCGCCGCGACGATCCTTCGAAGGGAAGCCCGCGGCATCGCGCGGCACCCGCGACACCCGAGGCGCTCGCGACCCCCATTCTCGACGACCTACCCGGAATCTCTCCCATGACCGCCATTCACGATCTCTCCGCCGCCGACCTCTCTCGGGCGTTCGCCAGCAAGGAACTGTCCCCCGTCGACGCGGCCCGCGCGGCACTGGCACGCATCGACGCGTGGGAGCCGAAGATCAACGCGATGTACCTGGTCCACGGCGAACAGGCGCTCGCGGCCGCGCGCGCGTCCGAGACGCGCTGGCGCTCCGGCAAGCCGCTGTCGCCGATCGATGGCGTGCCCATCACGCTGAAGGAGAACATCTACACGAAGGGGGATCCGGCGCCGATCGGCACCGCCGCGGGTGACCTCACGCCCAAGACAGAGGACGCCCCGCCCGCGGCGCGCGTCGGCGAGGCCGGATGCGTGATCCTGGGCAAGACGACCATGCCGGACTTCGGGATGCTCTCCTCCGGCATGTCGTCGATCCACGGGCTGACCCGCAATCCTTGGCGGCTCGACCGCAACACGTCGGGCTCGTCCTCGGGCGCGGGCGCGGCGGCAGTCGCCGGCTACGGACCGCTGCACCTGGGGACCGACATCGGTGGTTCGGTGCGGCTGCCGGCGACGCACTGCGGCATCTTCGCGCTCAAGCCCAGCCTGGGCCGCATCCCGGTGAGTCCGCCGTTCATGGGCCGCGTCACCGGCCCGATGACGCGCACCGTGCGCGATGCGGCGATGTTGCTGATGCAGCTGTCGCGCCCCGACGCGCGCGACTTCATGAGCCTTCCGTACCAGCCGCTCGATTACGCGGCGCAGCTCGAGGGGCTGTCGGTCAAGGGATTGCGAATCGGCTTCCTGCCCGACATGAAGGCCGGACTGCCGGTGGATCCGCAAGTGCGCGCCGCCGCCGAGGCTGCCGCGAAGGCGCTGGCAGGCGCCGGCGCGATCGTCGAAGCGATGCAGTCGTTCCTTACCCCGGAAATGCTCGACGGCATGACAGTGTTCTTCGAGGCGCGTTCGTTCAACGACGTGTCCGCAATGCCGCAGGCGCAGCGCGAGAAGATCCTGCCTTTCATCGTCGAGTGGTGCACCTGGCGGGCTGGAGGCTTCAGCGGGCGCGACGTGATGGCCGGCTACAACCAAGTCATGCAGATGCGCGAGGCGGCAGTGCGCGCGGTCGCGCGGTACGACTTCGTCATTTCGCCGACCTCTCCGATCCTGCCCTACGAGGCGCAGTCGTTCAGCCCTGGAGACGATCCGCACGACGCGCTGCCCCACATCGCGTTCACCGTGCCCTACAACATGAGCGAGCAGCCGGCCGCGTCGCTTAACTGGGGCTGTTCGGCCGACGGACTGCCGATCGGTATCCAGGTCATCGGGCAGCGCTTCGACGATCTCGGCGTGCTGCGTCTTTCGCGCGTGCTCGAGCAGTTGCGTCCGGCACAGAGCGTGTGGCCCGAACCCCGCTGAGTCTGCTCGGAGCGCTCGGCCGGCAGGCGCGCTGGGCGCTGCCGATCGGCGTATTCATCGGCGTCGCGGTGCCGCCGCTCGCGGCACTGCTGCGCCCGCTGCTCACCGCCGCGGTGATCGGCACGATCACCGGCGCACTGTTGCGGCTCGACTGGGGTCAGTTCGCCGCGTTCGGCCGACGGCCCGCGCTGCTGATGCGGATCGTCGCCTGGCAGCTGATGGCGTCGCCGCTGCTGGTGTGGTTCGTGGCGGAGCTTTCCGGCATGCCCGCCGATCTTCGGCTGGTGCTCGTCCTGCAGGCGGCCGCGCCTCCGATCGGTTCGGCCGCGGTGTTCGCGCTGATCCTGGGGCTCGACGGCGTGCTCTGCCTGCTCGGTGCGGTGGTGTCCACGCTCTTGCTGCCCCTGACGCTGACCCCGCTCGTCGGGTTGCTGTTGCCGGGAGCGGGGCTCGAGGTCGACCTGCGCGCGTTCTTCATCCGGGTGACCCTGTTGGTGCTTGCGCCATTCGCGCTCGCCTGGACCGTCCGCCAGACCATCGGCACCGCGCGACTGTCCCGCAACGACGATCTGCTGGCGGGCGCGAATGTCCTGCTGCTGGTGGTGTTCGCGATTGCGGTGATGGACGGCGTGACCGCGCGCCTCGTCCGTGACCCGGCCTACATCGGACTGCTTCTGCTGGTGGCGTGCATCGCGGCTGTCGTTCTGCACCTCGCCGGCTATCTGCTGTTCAGCCGCGCCGGTCACGCCACCGCATACAGTGCCGCATTGCTCAGCGGCAATCGCAACATGGGGCTGATGCTGGCGATCACCGCCGGCACCGCGGGCGCGGCGTTCTCGCTGTACGTCGGGATCGCGCAGATCCCGATGTACTTCGCGCCGCTGCTGCTGACGCCATTCGTGCGCCGCAGCCGCGGTTGACCGGCGACACCGCGGCGCGGCCCGGGGTGCGGCCCGCCGATACGCTCCGCGGACGGGTGAGCAGGGCGGTGCCTGGCTCAGAAGAGGTGGACCGCCGTCGGCGCGAAGAAGCCGACCAGGCTGAGCACGATCCCGACGATCCCGAGCCTGCCTGAGACCCAGGCCAGTGCGTTCATCGACACGATGATGCTCGCTGACGCCATCACGATCGCGATCTGCGCCGCCGCCGAAGCAAGTTCGTACAGGTGATACGCAGCCATGGCGTGGTCGCGCTTCGCCTCGGCCTTCTTCGCGCGCTCGACCAGTTTCTTGCGGCCCTCGCCGGTGGACGGCTCGGAGTCGTAACGCTCTGCCGTCTCGCGCCACTTCTTCACCTGCGCCTGCGCCCCCTTGCCGAGTGTTTCGGAGAATGCGAGGGTCAGCGCGAGAACCGCGATCAGCAGCGCGATCTTCTTGTTCGACGGGTCGACATGAGCGTGGCCTTCGGACATCGTGATTTCTCTGGTTCGCTTCAGTGGGAAAGGAATTCTTCGCGCAGCAGGCCCAGTGCCTCCTGCACAGGGCGGTCGGAGAAGGCGAACAGCACGCATTCGTCGTCGGCCTCGAGGCTCAGCGTCGACCACGGCGGCACGACGAAGTGCGCCTTCGGGCCGAATTCGAGCACGGTCTCGCGCTCGCCTCGAGCGATGCGCACCCGTCCGCGGCCCTCGGCCACCGAGTAAACGGTGCCGTCGGTGCTGCGATGCGGCTTGCCGAGAAAGCCCGCGGGCAGCAATTGCAGGCAGGTTCCGATCGTGGGCATCGCCCAGCCGCCGGTGGCCGGGTTCACGTAGCGCATCTTCACGCCGTGCCATGCGTCGATCCCGCCGTGGCGCGCGAGCTGCGCCAGCGACTCGCGCGAGCGTTCATACGGGTAGCTGAAGATCGGCGAGGTCTTGCCGTGATGCTGGTATCGCACGGGCAGCATGTTGTTCGCGTAGCGCGCGCCGCTGTCGCCTTCGACCTTGTGCACCGGTTGCGAGCGCTCGGAAAGGTTCTCGGCGAAGGTCGCTCCGAACATCCGGATGATCGGGATGTCGAGGCCGTCGAGCCAAACCACTGGCTCTGCGGTGCCGTCGACGCCCTCGTTGCCGTGGTCATGCCAGGTCCAGGGCGGCGTGATGATGAAGTCGCCCGGATACATCGTCGTGCGTTCACCGTCCACCGCGGTGTAGGCGCCGCGCCCATCGACGATGAAGCGCAGCGCCGACTGGGTGTGCCGGTGGCTGGGCGCGACCTCGCCCGGCAGGATCAGTTGCAGACCTGCGTAAAGGCTCGGCGTGATCAGCGACTGGCCCCGCATCGCCGGGTTCTCCAGGATCAGCACGCGACGCACAGCCTCTTCGGCGGTGATCAGCGAGCCAGACTCCGTCAGGAACGGCTTTACGTCGTCCCAGTGCCAGATCGCGGGCTCGCAGGGCACCGCGGGCTCGGGCGGCACGAGCGCGTGCAGCACTTCCCAGAGCGGTGTCATGTGCTGCCCGTCGATGCGACGGTAGAACTGCGCACGTTGCGTCTGCTGGTCCTGCGGCTTTGGTGCGGCACTCATCGACGGCTCCGAACGGCGGGCGGCGGCTGCACGCGCGCCATTCCCTGAAGTGCAAACATCAGATTCTACGGTTTTCGATAGCGCCGGCGCGTGCGCGGCGCGGATCGGTTCTAATGGCGGCCAGCGACCGATGCCGACGGTCGAGATCGGAGAGCCAATGACGAAGCGCGCCAGCGGATCCGGTGGGCTTGTTTACTCGACGCAGGCCGGGCGCATGTGCCCCGCCTGCCGACAACCGCTGGCCAGCTGCGCCTGCGTGGTCCGGGGTCCGGCGCCGGCCGGCGACGGGATCGTTCGCGTCTCGCGCGAGACGAAGGGCCGCAAGGGCGCGGGCGTTACCTTGGTGCGCGGCCTTCCGCTGGACGCAGAGGCGCTGTACAAACTGGGCAAGGAACTGCGTGCCCTGTGCGCATCCGGCGGCACGACGAAGGATGGCGTGATCGAGGTGCAGGGCGAGCATCGCGACCGGATCATCGAACATCTCGCGAAAGCCGGATGGACCGTCAGGCGGGCAGGGGGCTGAGGCGGATCCGCGGGCATGGTATGTGCGCCGGCTGTTGAATCAGCCACCTGTCAACGATTTCGAGCATGGGCGTGATGGTCTCGCGTCACTCGGGCGAGCACACAATCAACCTCCGGAGACCACGGCCTCCGGGATCTGGTAGTGCTCGTCGTCGTTGACATCGATCGACCACATGTCGCCGCTCTTGCTGGCCTTCACCTTGGAGTCAGCGTCGGAAAGTACCTTGCCGCCAACGAAGGTCAGCACGCGCTTGAAACCATCGGGTGGCGTCACATGCACTTCGGCGTTGCCCGGCTTGCCGCGGATCACACCGAAGTCGCATTGCGCCGAACCCTCGGCAGCGCTTCCCATCGAACACGG
>JAHEDO010000187.1 GCA_024641185.1 Burkholderiaceae bacterium
GTCCAGGTCGGTCTCGGCACCATCCTCGGTGACAAAGACCTCGCCGTGCTGGAACGGACTCATCGTTCCAGGATCGACGTTGATGTACGGATCGAGCTTGAGGAGGGTGACCCGCAGACCCCGCGACTCGAGCAGCGCGGCCATCGACGCGGCGGCGATTCCCTTGCCTAGGGACGAGACCACACCACCGGTGACGAAGACGAATTTGGTCATGACGGGCAACCGGTAAAAAGAAATTATACCGTCGGCGCGGGCCAGGGCAGCCGCACGAGCACTTCGACGCCGCCGGCTTCGCCGGTTTCCACCGTGAGACTGCCCCCGCATGCCTGCGCCTGCTCGCGCATCGCACGCAGGCCGCGCCCCTCGGCACTGCCGCCTCCCCCCATGCCCTGTCCGTCGTCGCTGACCTGCAGCGTGAGCCAGCCTGCGCCCCGTCGCGCCGACACGACGACGGTGCCGGCCACCGCGTGCGCGACCGCGTTGTCGATCGCGTCGGCCGTGATCCGCCAGGCCGCCGCCTCGATCGCCGGCGTTGCCAGCCCGAACTGCGCGTCGTCGCCGGGCTCGAGCAGCAGTTCGAAGCGCATGCCGGGCTTGCGCAGCCGCCAGTCGGCGACCAGGGTGCGCAGCCCTTCCAGCAGTCCGCCGTGCTCGAGCGCCTCCGGGCGCAGCCTCGCGGTGATGGTGCGCACCGCGGCGAACAGCGCCTCCGTGTTGCGCATCATCAGACGGGCCAGCTGCGCCAGCGAGGGCTCGCGCTCTGCCAGCCGGCTCTCGATGGTGGCCGCCATCGTCTTGATCGCCGTCGCGTGCTGGGTGAGTTCGTCGCGCAGGTCGCGAGCGAGTTCGCGGCGCTGCTCGTCGAACTCGCGTTCGAAACGCAGCGCGAGTTCGCGCGTGCCGTCACGCTGCTGTTCGGCCTCGATCGCGCGTGCCGTCGCCGCGTCGCGCTCGTCGCGCAGTCGCTCGATTTCCGCGCGCAGGCCGCCGGCGGGGCTGACCTCCGGCTGCAAGGTCAGGTGCTCTATCCCGAACTGCTCTCGCATGCACTCGCGCACCCGCCCGAGCACCTCCGGCCACCGGTCGACCTGCGCGACCTGCAGGTGCGCGGCGAGCGCCGTCCTGCCGCCCCCTAGCTCCCAGATGTGCAGGTCGTGAACCGATTCCACGCCCTCGATCTCGAGAATCGCCCGTCCCGCGGCCTTGACGTCCAGCGACTCGGGCGCGGCGTTCATCAGGATCCGGCTGCTGTCGCGCAGCACCCGCCAGGTCGTGCCGAGCATCAGCAGGCACAGCAGGAGCGAGAGCAGCGGGTCGGCCCGGGTCCATCCGGTCGTCCAGGCGAGCGTGATCGCGACGATCGCGATCAGCGAGCCCGCGAAGTCGCCTATCACGTGCAGCAGCGCGGCACGGGCGTTGATCTGCTCGCGCTCGCCGTGCAGCATCCAGAGCATCACCGCATTGATCAGCAGCCCCAGCACCGCGACCGGAAGCGCCATGCCGGCGTGGATCGGCTGCGGCTCGATCAGCCGCTGCACCGCCTCCACGCCGATCGCCCCGAGCAGCGCCAGGTAGAACACGCCGTTCACGAACGCCGCCAGCGTCTCGACCCGCTCGAACCCGAACGAGTGAGTGGTCGTCGGCTGGCGGCGCGCGACCTGTTGCGCGATCCACGCAAGCCCGAGTGCGACACCGTCGGTGAGCATGTGCACCGCGTCCGACAGCAGGGCGAGCGAACCGCTCAGCCACCCCACCAGCGCCTCGACCCCGGCAAAACCGAGCACCAGCAGCAGTCCCCATCCAATCGCCCCCGACGGCCGGTGCAGACGGCGGTGGCCGTAGCCGCCGTCGCCTTGTCGGTGCTCCAGGAAATCGTCGGGTTGCGCCGCTTCGCGACCGGGCTCGGATCGGGGGCTTGTCATCGCGAACGCGCGTTGCAGGCAGGGCCGTTGGGGATGGAACTCGATTCTAGCCCGACGCCCCTCGCCTATAATCGGGGTCGTTCTCCAATCTCCACTTACCGGGACTAATGATGAGCAAGGTGTTTCCGAACGCGCACGCTGCGCTGGCCGGCATCGTCCAGGACGGCCAGACCATTGCCGTCGGTGGATTCGGGCTGTGCGGCATACCCGAGGCGCTGATCGCGGCACTGCGCGACTCCGCCGTCAAGAACCTGACCTGCATCTCGAACAACGCGGGCGTCGACGGATTCGGGCTCGGCATGCTGCTGGCCACCCGTCAGGTGCGCAAGATGATCGCGAGCTACGTCGGCGAGAACAAGGAGTTCGAACGCCAGTACCTGGCGGGCGAACTGGAACTGGAATTCACGCCCCAGGGCACGCTGGCCGAGAAACTGCGGGCGGGCGGCGCCGGCATCCCGGCGTTCTTCACCCGCACGGGCGTCGGAACGATCGTCGCCGACGGCAAGGAGATCCGCGAGTTCGACGGCCACAAGTACGTGATGGAGCATGCTCTGGTCCCCGACGTCTCGCTCGTCAAGGCCTGGATGGCGGACCGCTCGGGCAACCTGGTGTTCAGGCGCACCGCGCGCAACTTCAACCCGAACGTCGCGATGGCGGGACAGGTCACCGTCGCGGAGGCCGAAGTGATCGTGGCCACCGGCGAGCTCGACCCGGACCAGATCCACCTGCCCGGCATCTTCGTGCACCGCCTGGTGCACAACCCGAACCCCGAGAAGCGCATCGAGCAGCGCACCGTTCGCGCACGCTGAGCCGAGGAGAACAAGACATGGCATGGACTCGTGACCAGATGGCCGCCCGCGCGGCGAAGGAACTGCGCGACGGCTTCTACGTGAACCTCGGCATCGGCCTGCCGACGCTGGTGGCCAACCACGTGCCCGACGGTATCGAGGTCTGGCTGCAGTCTGAGAACGGGCTGCTGGGCATCGGCCCGTTCCCGACCGAGGACGAGGTCGATCCCGACCTGATCAATGCGGGCAAGCAGACGATCACCACGCTGCCCGGCTCGTCGATTTTCTCGAGCGCCGACTCCTTCGCGATGATCCGCGGAGGCAAGATCAACCTCGCCGTGCTGGGCGCGATGCAGGTCAGCTCCAAGGGCGATCTCGCCAACTGGATGATCCCGGGCAAGATGGTCAAGGGCATGGGCGGCGCGATGGACCTGGTCGCCGGCGTGGGCCGAGTCATCGTGCTGATGGAGCACACGGCCAAGAAGAAGGACGGATCCGAAGACCTGAAGATCCTGCCCAAGTGCAACCTGCCGCTCACCGGCGTGGAGGTGGTCAACCTGATCATCACCGACCTGTGCGTGCTCGAGGTGACGCGGTCCGGGCTGAAGCTGATCGAGCTCGCCCCGGGGGTCCGTGCCGACGAGGTGGTGGCGAAGACCGGTTGCCCGGTCGACGTCGCGGCGTTCGCCTGAGCGTCTGATCGGTCGATTTCACGGCCGCCGGCGCGGGCCGCCCCGGCGTCGTGGCCTCGCCGCGGCTGACGGCGTCGTTCGCTGAGGGCGGGAACTCGGGCAGCCCGAGCCCAAGCCCGGCTCAGGCAGTACCGGCTTCGGCCTGGGTCACCGGTCTGAACGAGAGCCTGCCTGCAGCCCGGTCGAGCCAGATGTAGAGCACCGGCGTCAGGTAGAGCGTCAGGACCTGCGACACCAGCAGCCCTCCCACCACCGCCAGGCCGAGCGGCATCCGGGTGTCGCCGCCCGCGCCGTAGCCGATGGCGATCGGCAGCGTGCCCGCGAGTGCCGCCATCGTCGTCATCATGATCGGCCGGAACCGCACGATGCACGCCTCGTAGATCGCGTCGCGCGCGCTGGCACCGGTGCGCCTGCGGTTCTCGATCGCGAAGTCGATCATGATGATCGCGTTCTTCTTCACGATGCCGATCAGCATGATCACGCCGACGAACGCGTAGAGGTTCAGCTCGGTTCCGAACGCCGCGAGGGTCGCCAGCGCGCCGACGGCCGCCGACGGCAGCCCCGACAGAATCGTGAGCGGATGGATGAAATTCTCGTACAGGATTCCGAGCACCAGGTAGATCACGAGGATCGCGAGCACGAGCAGCCAGCCCATGCCCTGCAGCGACGACTCGAAGGCCTTCGCGGTTCCCTGCAGGCTGCCGGTCACCGACACCGGCAGTCCCATCTCGCGCTCGGCGGCCTTGATGCGCTGGACGGCGGTCCCGAGCGCGATCCCCGGCGCGAGGTTGAACGAGAGCGTCACCGCGGGAAGCTGGCCGAGATGGCCGATGGTGAGCAACTGTGGCTTGCGCTCGAACGTGGCGACGGTGTCCAGCGGCACCAGCTTGCCTGCCGACGAGCGCACGTACAGGCGCGACAGCGAACCGGGATCCTGCAGGAAGCGGGGTTCGAGCTCCAGGATCACCTGGTACTGGTTCGCGGAGCCGTAGATCGTCGACACCTGCCGCGAGCCGAACGCGCTGTTCAGCGCGTCCTGCACCTGCCCCATCGTCAGGCCGAGCGGCGCGAGCTTGTCCCGATCGATCGACACCGACACGGCCAGGCTCCTGTTGTTCAGGTTGGTGACGACGTCCTGCAGTTCGGGAAGTGTCCGGAAGCGCTGGTAGATCCGGTCGGCCCAGTCGGCCACCTCGTCGAGCGACAGGCCCTGCAGCGTGTACTGGTACTGCGCCTGCGTCAGCTGGCCGCCGACATTGATCGGCGGCGGATTCTGGATCACGACACGGATGCCCGGCACCGCGGCGACCTTGCGGCGCAGCGATTGCACCACCTCGTCGGGCTTCATCGAGCGTTCGTGCAGGGACTTCAGCTTGATGAAGATGGTGCCGCTGGCCACCGTCGGACGCGGTCCGCCGGCGCCCACCGAAGAGTTCACCGATTCGACGTTGGGATCCGCCCGAAGAACGTCGGTCACGCGCTTCTGCCGGTCGACCATCGCCTGGAAGGACATGTCCTGCGCGCCTTCGGTGAAGGCGATCAGGCGGCCCGAATCGCCGCTGGGCAGGAAGCCCTTGGGCGCGTGTGCGAACAGCCAGCCCGAGGCTGCGATCGTCCCGAGGAAGACGGCAAACACGACGCGCTGGTGGCGCAGCGCCCATTTCAACGTCCAGTCGTAGCCTGCCCGCCAGGCGTCGAATGCGCGCTCAAGCGCGTTGTACAGGGCGCCGTGCGTGCGTCCGTGCTGATCGCGCAGAAAGCGGCTCGCGAGCATCGGCGTCACCGTCAACGACACGAAGGCGCTCGCGAGAATCGCCACGCTGATCACCACCGCGAACTCGTTGAGCAGCCGCCCCACGATGCCGCCCATGAACAGCACCGGGATGAAGACCGCGACCAGCGCGAGCGTCATCGAGACGACGGTGAACGCGATCTCGCTGGAACCCTTGAGCGCCGCCTGGTACGGCGGCTCGCCGTTCTCCATGTGGCGAACGATGTTCTCCAGCACGACGATCGCGTCGTCGACGACGAAACCCACCGCCAGGGTCAGCGCGAGCAATGACAGGTTGTCGATGCTGAACTTGAAGAAGTACATCAGCCCGAATGTCACGCCAACGGACATCGGCAGCGCGATGGACGGGATGACGGTCGCCGACAGGTTGCGCAGAAAAAGGAAAATGACGAGCACCACGAGCATGCCGGCCAGACCGAGCGTGAACTTGACGTCGGACACGCCTTCGTCGATCGATTCGCTGCGGTCGTAGAGCGTCTCCAGCTTGACCGACTCCGGGAGCTTCTCGCGAAAGGCGGGGAGCAGCGCCTTGATCGCCCTGACCGTCTCGATGGTGTTGGTTCCCGGCTGACGCTGGATCGCCAGCACGATCGCGCGCTCGCCGTTGTACCAGCCGCCCACGCGGCTGTTCTCGACGCTGTCGGACACCTCACCGATGTCGGCCAGGCGCACCGGCGCACCATTTCGATATACGACGACCAGCGGCCCGTACTGCGCCGCGTTCTTCAGCTGACCGTCCGAGCGGACCGACAGGTTCTGGATCGGGCCATCGAGCGAGCCGGTCGGCTTGTTCACGTTGCCCTGCGCAAGCGCCGCCTGCACTTCGTCCAGGCCGATGCCGAGCTGGGCGAGCCTGTCCGGATTCACGCGCACCCGGACCGCGTATTTCTGCGATCCGTACACCTGGACCTGCGCGACACCGTTGACCGTCGAGATCTGCTGCGCGAGGCGCGTCTCGGCGTACTCGGCGACCTGATAGGTGGGCAGCGTCGAGGAGCCGAGCGCGATGTAGAAGATCGGGAAGTCCGCCGGATTCACCTTGCGCATCGTCGGCGGCGTCGGCAGCTCGGGCGGCAGCCGGCGCGCGGCGGTGGCGATCGCCGACTGCACGTCCTGCGCGGCCGCGTCGATGTTGCG
>JAHEDO010000188.1 GCA_024641185.1 Burkholderiaceae bacterium
GGCAGCCCTACCTGTTCGGGCTCGGAATGGCCGTGTTCACGATGGCGATGATGGGTGCCGGAACGGTCGGTGTGCCGCGGCGCCACTGGGACATCACGTTCGCGGGCGCGTCGCTGCCCTATGAGTTCCCCGGGGTCGCGCTGCTGATGCTGGCGATCATGGGAGTCTCAGGAATCGTCGCGGTGATCGGCGGGGGCATCTACATCTACCTCACCGTCGGTTCGCTGCTGTGGGGCAAGCGGCTCGACGCGGGCGCGTACACGTCCGAGGTGTCGCCGCTGCGCCTGCCGGTGCAGGCCGCGCTGACCGGTCACGGCGACGGTCACGGCGCGGGCTTCGCCGCGCCGGGCACCTTCGTGTTCGCGATGGTGTTTCTGGTGGCCTTCGTGCTGTACTACTTCGTGAACTGGAAGTACCTGTCCACGGTGTGGGGCCTGAGCTGAATCGGGGAGAGGGAGGGGACTGCGCGCCGGCGCGAGGAGCGTCGGCGCGCAGCCCGGACACCGCAAACCCTGGGGAGACCGGCATGAAGGCAATCCTGAACCTGTTCAAGCTGCGCATCGGCCTGGCGATCGCGTTGACCGCGTTCGCCGGTCTGATGGTGGCGCCGGGCGCACCGGTGGAACCCTGGCGCGCGGCGGTGCTCGCGCTCGCGGTGCTGCTGTCCTCGGCGGCGGCCGGGGCCTTCAACCAGTTCTGGGAGGTGGACCTCGACGCGCGGATGGGCCGAACGCGCAACCGGCCGTTCGTCACCGGCAGGATGCGCCACCACGGCGGCTGGGTGGTGCTGATTGCGACGCTCACGGGGATCGCGGTCGCGGCGGCCTGGCTCGCGGCCAATGCGAGCGCGGCCCTGTACACGTTCCTCGGCGCGTTCGTCTACGCGATCGTCTACACGGTGTGGCTCAAGCGTCGCAGCGCGTGGAACATCGTCATCGGCGGCCTGGCGGGCAGTTTCGCGGTGCTCGCGGGCGCGGCCGCGGTGTCGCCGGGCATGTCCGCCGAGGCGCTGGTGCTGGCGGTGATTCTCTTTCTGTGGACGCCGCCGCACTTCTGGAGCCTCGCGATCGCGTTTCGTGACGACTACGAGAAGGCCGGCGTGCCGATGCTGCCCGTCGTCTACGGAGACCGGTTCGCGAGCCGTGCGATCCTCGGGCACACGATCGTTCTGGTCACGCTTTCTCTTGGCCTGGCGCTGCTTTCGCCCGGCTGGCTCTACGCGGCCTGTGCGGCGATCGGGGGTTGGCTGATGATCCGCCAGGCGTTCAGGCTGGTACGCGCGCCGAGCCGCAAGACCGCGATGGCCAGCTTTCACGCATCGCTGATTCAGCTCTCGCTGCTGCTGCTCGGGGTGATCGGTGACGCCTGGCTGCGCGCCGCGCTCGTCGGCTGATGCTCCCGTGACGCAACGGGGCCGATCCGCACGACGCCGCGGTCGCGCGGGCGCTTTCGGAGACCGCTGATGCGCGCGCGCGTCGCGCTGATGTTCGCCGCTGTCGCGGTCACCGCTGCCGTTGCCGCGCCCGGCGCGCGAGGGGCCGGGCAGCCCGATGCCCGCAAGGCGCTCGAGACGAGCCAGGCCGTGATCGGTCGTGCGACGGGCGACTTCCGCTTCACCGACAGCACCGGACGGGCGGTGACGCTCGCGCAGCTGCGAGGCAAGCCCCTGATCGTCAGTTTCGTCTACACCGGATGCTTCCAGGCGTGTCCCGTGGCGACGCGCTTCCTGGCGACGGCGGTCGACACCGCGCGCAAGGCGCTGGGCGAAGACAGCTTTCGCGTCGTGTCGATCGGCTTCAACCAGCCGTTCGACTCGCCGCAGGCGATGGCCGCGTTCGCGCGTCAGAGCGGCATCGCCGATCCGCGCTGGCTATTCCTCAGTCCCGATCCTTCGGAGGTGCCGGCGCTCGCGCGCGCCTTCGGCTTCAGCTACGAGGCGACGCCCAAGGGATTCGACCATGTGACTCAGCTGACCGTGGTCGACGCCGGCGGGGTGATCGTGCGCCAGGTGTACGGTGAGAGTTTCGAACTGCCGATGCTGGTCGAGCCCCTCAAGTCGCTGCTCGCGGGAGAGGCGGCAAGGACCTTCAGCGTCGAAGGCGTCTGGGAGAAGGTGAAGCTGTACTGCACCGTCTACGATCCGGTCACCGGCGGCTATCGGGTCGACTATTCGCTGTTCATGGAAATCTTCGCCGGCGCATCCACGCTGATCGCGATCGGCTGGTTCATCGCCCGGGAGCTGGGGCGCAGCCGGACCGCTTGACGCGAATCAAAGCGGTCTCATCGCCTGCGGGCGACGATCGGTCTGCCAGGCGCGCTCCGCGCCCGGCGCCTGCCATGACCGCATCGACGTTAGCCTCTTCCGCCATCGGCGTGCTCGAACCGCAGCGCGACGGCAGGCTCGCGTCGGCGTGGCGGCGCATCGAGCGCGGTGGCGATGCGGTCTTCGGCGCGCGCGACAACCCGCTGCGCCAGCTCGGCGGTCTGGGCTTCCTGCTCTTCTGGCTGATCGCGGCAAGCGGCGCCTATCTCTACGTGTTCTTCGATACCAGCGTCGAGGGCGCCCACGCGTCGATCGAGCGGCTGACGGTCGGCCAGTGGTGGCTGGGCGGTGTGATGCGCAGCCTGCACCGCTACGGGTCCGACGCGTTCGCAGCGGTGGTCGCGCTGCACCTGGTGCGCGAGCTGCTGCTCGGGCGGTTTCGCGGGTTCCGGTGGTTTTCCTGGGTCAGCGGGGTGCCCACACTCTGGCTGTCGCTCGCCTGCGGCGTGATCGGCTACTGGCTCGTCTGGGACCAGCTCGCGCAGTTCGTCGCGATCGGCGTGACCGAGTGGTTCGGCGCGCTGCCCGGCTTCGGGCCGTCGCTGGTGCGCAATTTCATCGGCCCGGAGGCGATGACCGATCGCCTGTTCTCCCTGCTCGTGTTCCTGCACATCGGCGTGCCGCTGCTGCTGCTGCTGGCGATGTGGGCGCACATGCAGCGTCTCACCAGGCCGGCGACCACGGTCAGCCGGCGTGTCGCGCTGTCGGGCATCGGCGCGCTGCTCGGCGTGTCGGCCGCGTTTCCGGCGGTCTCGCTCGCCCCGGCGGATCTCGACCGGATCGCGGGCCTCGTGCCGCTCGACTGGTTCTACCTCGCCGTCTTCCCGGCGGTTCAGGCGAGCGGGCCGTTCGCGGTGTGGGCGCTCGTCGTGGGCCTGTCGGCGCTGCTGCTGTTCGCGCCGTGGATCGTCCGCGCGGCGCGCCCTGCGGCGGCCATCGTCGATCCGGCCAACTGCAACGGATGTACGCGCTGTTTCGCGGACTGCCCGTACGCGGCGATCGCGATGCAGGCGCATCCGTCGGGGCGCGGGCAGATCGCCGTGGTCGATGCGGAGAAGTGCGCCGCCTGCGGCCTGTGCGCCGGCGCCTGCCCGTCGTCGACGCCGTTTCGCAGCCTCCCGTCGATCACGACCGGCATCGATCTTCCCGAGCTGCCGGTGACGCTGCTGCGAGACCGCCTCGACGAAGCGCTCGCCGGCAGCGCACGCGCCGATGATGCCGCGACGACGCTGGTCGTCTTCTGGTGCCGCGGCGCGGCGCGTCCGGCGCGTCACGGCGACGCCGGGGTGCTGGGGCTGGAGATTCCCTGCGCGGGCATGCTCGCGCCGTCGTTCGTCGACTATGCGCTGCGGCGTGGCGCGGACGGGGTCCTGATCTCGAGCTGCCCGCAGACCGACTGCGAGTTCCGCTTCGGCGCCCGCTGGGCCGCCGAGCGGCTGCGCGGCGAGCGCGAGCCGCGCCTGCGCGAAGGTGTCGATGCCGGCCGTGTACGCCTGGTTTACGCCGCTCGCGAGGAAGGGGCGCTGCTGGCCGGAGAGATCGCGCGGTTCCGCCAGGCGCTGGCCGCGGCTGACGGATTCGGCGACGCGTGCGGCGGTGCGCACGTCCGTGCGCGCACCAGGGGCGCCGAACCGCTCGGAGCCGTCGATGGCTGAGACCGTGCTGCGCTACGTCGCGCAGGCCGTGCTCTACGGGCTGTTCGCCGCGGTCGTCGGGGTCTTCTCGGTCTGGCCCCCTTACCGCCAGATCGGCCCGGAGCAGGCGCTGCTGCGGCTGTCGTTCCGCCATCCGGGCAAGCCGGTCGGCGATTGCCGCGAACGCAGCGCCGAGGAACTCGCGAAGCTGCAGCCGCAGTTCCGTGCCGGCACCGAGTGCCCGCGCGAACGCTCGCCGGTCAAGGTGCGCGTCGAATTCGACGGCGAGGTGCTCTACGACGAGTCCTTCGCGCCGGCAGGCCTGCGGCGCGACGGCGCCGCGAGCGGCTATCGCCGTGCGGCGATTGCCGCGGGCGACC
Source organism: Burkholderiaceae bacterium (assembly GCA_024641185.1). Taxonomy (GTDB): domain Bacteria; phylum Pseudomonadota; class Gammaproteobacteria; order Burkholderiales; family Burkholderiaceae_E; genus Quisquiliibacterium. The sequence continues at coordinate 4,338 of JAHEDO010000188.1, forward strand.
ACAGGCTGCGCGTGCAGGTCAACGACGACGTCCGGTCTGCCGGCCCGACCTACGTGCGCGAGCAGCAGGTCCACGTCGTGCCGGGCCAGATCGTGCTGATCGACATCGTGGGCGATCAGGGAGGAGTGGTGATCCGATGAGAACGACATCCGTGTTCGGTTCGATGAGCGGCGCGCTGGGACGGGTCTTCGTGCGACCCCACCCGGACCGGTTCGATCTCGCCACGCCGGCGGCCGAGCAGCGGGCGCTGGCCGCGGGTTGGCTCTTCCTGGGCGTGCTCGCGCTGATCGGCGCGGGACTGTTCTCGCTGCTGCTGGTGCTGGCGCGAACGCCGCACGTCGCGAACTGGATCCCGGGGGTGAGCCTGTTCCATGTCGCCCTGGTGGTCCACGTCGATCTGTCGGTGCTGGTGTGGTTCGTGTCGATGGCCGGCATGCTCTGGTCGCTGAACAGCACCGGGCGCTGGGTCGGCCTGGGCTGGTTCGCGTTGTGGACGACCGCGATCGGGACGCTGCTGATCGCGGTCTCGCCGTTCGCGGGCGGCGCGGTGCCGGTGATGTCGAACTACGTTCCGGTCCTCGACAGCCCGGTGTTCCTCTATGGCCTCGCGGTATTCGGTGCCGGGTTCTCGCTGGTCACGCTGCGGGTCTTTCTGGCGTCGGAGCGCGTCGGCCTGACGCTGGACGGTCCGGACGCGCTGCGTTTCGGGCTGAAGGCGTCGGCGGTCGCAGCGGCGGTGTCGCTGATCGCGATGGGCTGGTCGCTAGCCGAAGTGCCGCGCGTCCTCGAGGCGAAGCGGTACTACGAGCTGCTGTTCTGGGGGCCGGGCCATGTGATCCAGTTCGGCTGGACACTGCTGATGCTCGTCGCCTGGGCCTGGCTCGCGTCGCTCAGCGATGCGCCGTTGCCGCTGAGCGCGCGGATCGTGACGCTGGTCTACGGCATCGGCCTGCTGTCGGTGTTCGTCGCGCCGCTGATCTACCTGCAGTGGACGGTGGTCTCGGTCGAGCACCAGCGGATGATGACCTGGCTGATGCGCTTCGGCGGCGGGCTCGCGATCCTGCCGATGGTGCTCGCGCTGGGCGCGGCGCTGATCCGGGCGCGGGAAGGCTCCGCGGAGCAGCAGCCGCTTCGCGCGGCGCTGTGGACGTCGCTGGCGCTGTTCTGCGTCGGTGGCGGCATCGGCTTCCTGATCCAGGGCTCGGACGTGCGCGTGCCGGCGCACTACCATGGTTCGATCGTCGGTGTGACGCTCGCGCTGATGGGGCTCGTCTACGCGCTGCTTCCGAGGCTGGGCTTCCGTGCGCCGGGAGGCAGGCTCGCGGTCGTGCAGCCGTGGCTGTACGGCGGCGGCCAGCTGCTGCACATCGTCGGTCTCGTGTGGTCCGGCGGCTATGGTGTCCAGCGCAAGGTCGCCGGCGCCGGCCAGGTGCTGCGCAGCACCGCCGAAGTGCTCGGAATGGGACTGATGGGACTCGGCGGCCTGATCGCGATCGTCGGCGGCATCGTGTTCGTGGTCGTGGTGGTCCGGTGCATGCTCGGGGGAGCGAAAGGCCTGGTTCTTTCGCGATGACGCGCAAGCTCGCGATCGCGGCCTGCGCGCTGACGGTGTGCGTCACCGCGGCGAGCGCGTTCATTCGACACTGGCAGGCCGCGAGTGATTGCGGCGACGCCGCGCAGTGCGCCGCGCTCGCGGCTTCGCTGTCGGACCAGGCCCCGCTTCCGGTACTGGTCGCGCGAGTGCTTCATCGGGTGACCGCGATGCTCGTGGGCCTGTGCGCCCTGTGGATCGCGCTGGTGGGCTGGTCGCGACTGGACGCTGGCGAGCGCGTTGCAGCGGTGGTGGCGCTGGCGCTGACCGTCGGCCTTGCCTTGCTCGGACGCTACACGCCGAGCGGACTGCCGCTGGTCACGCTGGCCAACGTGGTCGGCGGATTCGCGCTCGCTGCGGCGTTCGCATGGATCGCGGGACGCGGTGCCCCGCC
>JAHEDO010000189.1 GCA_024641185.1 Burkholderiaceae bacterium
CCGCCCGGGTCATGGTCACCGCGTTCAGCAGCGCGGCTTCCGTGTGCACGACCCGCATGCCGCGGCCGCCGCCGCCGCCGGCCGCCTTGATGATGACCGGGTAGCCGACCGACCGCGCGATGCGCACGATCTCCTTGGGGTCCTCCGGAAGCGCGCCCTCCGAGCCCGGGACGACCGGCACGCCGGCCTTCTTCATCGCGTCCTTGGCCGACACCTTGTCGCCCATCAGGCGGATCGAGTCCGGCCGCGGGCCGATGAAGACGAATCCGCTCTTCTCGACCCGCTCCGCGAAATCGGCGTTCTCGGACAGGAAACCGTAGCCGGGGTGGATCGCCTCCGAGTCGGTGACTTCGGCCGCACTGATGATCGCCGGAATGTTCAGGTAGCTCTCGCGCGACGGTGCCGGGCCGATGCACACCGATTCGTCGGCGAGCTTGACGTACTTGGCCTCGGTGTCCGCCTCGGAGTGGACCACCACCGTCTTGATGTCCAGCTCACGGCAGGCGCGCTGGATCCGCAGCGCGATCTCGCCGCGATTTGCGATCAGGATCTTCTCAAACATCGCCACTGGGTCGGCTCACTCGATGACGAAGAGCGGCTGGCCGTACTCGACCGGCTGTCCATTCTCGACCAGGATCGCCTTGATCGTGCCGCCCTTGTCGGCCTCGATTTCGTTGAGCAGCTTCATCGCCTCGATCAGGCACAGGGTGTCGCCCTCGTTGATCGTCGAGCCGACGGAAACGAAGGGGTCGGCGCCAGGCTGTGCCGACCGGTAGAAGGTGCCGACCATCGGCGACTTGACCACATGGCCGGTCGGACCGGCGGGTGCCGTTTCGGCGACCGCCGCGGCTGTGGCGACCGGAACGCCGGGCTGGGGCGCGGCGCCGCTCGCCGGCATCATCATTGGCGCGCTCATCGGCGCCGGCGCGGCGAACACCGGGTGCTTGACGATGCGGACCTTGCCTTCGCCTTCGGTGATCTCCAGTTCGGAGATGCCGGATTCGGAAACCAGATCGATCAGGGTCTTGAGTTTGCGCAGATCCATGCGAACGTGCTCCGTTTGCCTGCCCCGGGCCGCGCTCACTGGCGCAGCGCCTCGATCGCGTGCATCAGCGCGAATCGGTAGCCACTGGCTCCCAGGCCGGCAATGACGCCGACCGCCTGATCCGACAGGTAGGAGTGGTGCCGAAAGGGCTCGCGCTTGTGCACGTTGGACAGGTGGACTTCTATATAAGGGATCGCCACGCCCGCCAGCGCGTCGCGGATCGCGACGCTGGTGTGGGTGTAAGCGGCGGGGTTGATCACGATGAATCCGACGCCGGCTCGTCGCGCGTCCTGGATGCGATCGACGATGGCGCCTTCGTGGTTCGACTGAAAGGATTCGACCCGTGCCCCGGACTGGTGTCCTATCTCCGCCAGTTCCCGGTCGATATCGGCCAAGGTGGTGGCGCCGTAGATTGCCGGTTCGCGGGTTCCCAGCAGGTTCAGGTTCGGTCCATGAATCACCCAGATCAACATCCGGTGGTTCGCCTCATCTAAAGGGATTAATCCGATCAGTTAGCGGATTTTCGGCGAAGTTGCGGGATCTTGTCCAGCGTTATCGTCGGAAACGAGGGGCTTCCGCGGTCGAAGCGCGGGCTGTCATCCGTTCGACAGCAGCTCCTGTACCGTCGCCCGCAGCCGCGGGAGCTGGATTCGACCCAGCTTGCGCTCGACGATCCGGCCTTTGGCGTCGATCACCACGGTGAAGGGAAGCGCCCCGGCCCGGTTGCCGAACCGTCGGGCCAGTTCCGCCCCGCCCACGCCGGCAACGACGAGAGGATAGGGGAAACGGTGTTTCTCGGCAAATTCGCGTATGTTCGCCGCCGAATCGACGCCGATGCCGATTACCGTGCCGTTCCTGGCGGTGATTTCCCGATGCAAGTCGGCCAGTTCCGGCATTTCCTCGATGCAGGGCGGGCACCAGGTCGCCCAGAAGTTCAGCACCACGGTCTTTCCCCGCAGCTGGCCGAGATCGTAGGACGTACCCGCATGGTCCGGCAGGTTCAGGGCATAGAGCAGCGCCACCGCGTCTTCGTCCTCGGGGGAGGGCGTCAGGCGCTGCCAGGCGATCCAGCCGCCGAACGCGGCGAAGCCCGCGGCGATCCCGGCGGTCAGCCAGCGCCTGCGGGACGGCGTCACGCGGCCGCCCTCATGCGCGCGGCCAGGGCCTGATGGTCGCCGCGCTGTGCCTCGTCAGGGCCGCCGCGAAGCGCGCCGCGCAGATCGTCGACCGCGTAGAGCGAGAGCAGCACCGGCTGGTCGAGCCACTCGAGCATCAGCGCCTCGACTTCGCCGGGCCCGCGGAAATGGGGAACGGTGCCGACGTCGAACGCGACGCGCCGGTTCAGCAGCCAGTATTCGACCTCTTTCGCGTTGTCGTGGAAGAGCTGCAGATGGATCGGCACGTGTTCGGCCGCGATGCCCTTCCACACGGCTCCGGTGACCAGCGGACGAAATTCGTCGAGACGCGCCATCAGGTCCAGCGCGGCGCGCCGCATCAGCGCCACGCGCTCGGCGTGGGCGTCGTCGAACAGCTCGAGGTGCTCGCGCAGCGCCTCGTCGATCTCGTCGTTGTCGGGCATCACGCCACGCGGGGCGCGCCCGCCGAACAGCGCGCGCGCCGCCTTGGCCTTGGCGCTGCCGTAATCCAGCCCGCCGTCGGCGATGAAGCGCGCCGCCGTTGCCGCGATCTCGCGCCGCGCATCTTCGTCGGGAAGGCCCATCACCGCAGTTTAGCCGATGGGCCCGTGGCGGCTCGGTTACAATCCGCGGCCTGTCCGGGTCCATCGCATGGCCTGGCGCCCGACCGCCCCCGGTCGGGCCGGCCGGCGCGGCGCACGGACCTGCGAGGCCCCTCACACCGATGCACATCCATATTCTCGGCATCTGCGGCACCTTCATGGGCGGCATCGCGGCGATCGCCCGCGAGGCGGGGCACCGCGTCACCGGCTGCGATGCCAGCGTCTACCCGCCGATGAGCGATCAGCTCGAGGCGCTCGGCATCGACCTGATCGACGGCTACGACCCCGGACAGCTCGCATTGCGTCCGGACCTCTGGGTGGTCGGCAACGTCGTGTCGCGCGGCAACGCGCTGATCGAGGCGATCCTCGACGCGGGGCTTCCTTATGTCTCGGGGCCGCAGTGGCTCGCCGAACAGGTGCTGCGCGGGCGCTGGGTGCTCGCCGCCGCAGGCACCCACGGCAAGACGACGACCGCGTCGCTGCTCGCGTGGATTCTCGAGCAGGCCGGGCGCGCGCCGGGCTTCCTGATCGGAGGCATGCCGCGCGACTTCGGCGTGTCGGCGCGCCTCGGGGGCAGCGGGCTCTTCGTCATCGAGGCCGACGAGTACGACACCGCGTTCTTCGACAAACGCTCGAAGTTCGTCCACTACCACCCGCGCACCGCGATACTGAACAACCTGGAGTTCGACCACGCCGACATCTTCGCCGACGTCGCCGCGATCGAGACGCAGTTCCACCACCTGATCCGGACGGTCCCGGCGAGCGGGCGGGTCGTGGTGAATGCCGCGGACCCGGCGCTCGCGCGGGTCCTCGCACGTGGACTGTGGAGCTCGAGGACGGACTTCGACAGCCCGCAGGGCTGGCACGCCGCCGAACTTGCCGAGACGGCCGACGCGAGCGAGTTCACCTTGCTGCTGGGCGAGCGCCGCATCGGCCGCTGTCGCCTGCCGTTGGCCGGAGCGCACAACCGGTCCAACGCGCTGGCGGCGATCGCCGCCGCCGAGCACGCCGGAGTGGCGCCCGAACAGGCGATCGAGGCGCTCGGGCGATTCGGGGGCGTTGCCCGGCGGCTGGAGGTCCGGGGCACGGTCGACGGCGTCACCGTGATCGACGATTTCGCGCATCATCCGACCGCGATCGCGACGACGATCGACGGATTGCGGGCACGAATCGGGCGCTCGCGCATTCTCGCGGTGCTCGAGCCCAGGTCGAACACCATGAAGCTCGGCGCGATGAAGGCGCTGCTGCCCGCCAGCCTGTCGGGCGCGGACCGGGTGTTCTGCTACAGCGGCGGCATCGGCTGGGACGTCACCGAGGCGCTGGCGCCGCTGGGCGAGCGCCTGCGCGTGGAGTCGGATCTGGACGCGCTGGTCGATGCGATCGTCGCCGAGTCACGCGGCGACGACCGGGTCCTGGTGATGAGCAACGGCGGTTTCGGCGGGATCCACGCGAAGCTGCTGAACGCGCTGGGACGTCGTGCGCGCGGTGACCGCTGAGCCTCGCCAGTGGCGAGGATGCGGATTTCCGGCCGTGCGGCGGCCGGCTACGATTCGCCGATCTGGAGTTCGACAATGAGCAACCGGTCCCGCCTCGTGTATCTGCATGGATTCCGGTCCTCGCCGCAGTCGTTCAAGGCCCGGCTGATCGCCGACCGGATGGGGCAGCTCGGGCGGGCGGCCGATTTCGTCTGCCCGCAGCTTCCGCCGTCTCCGCTCCAGGCGATCGAACTCGTTCGCGAAGCAGTGGCACCGACCACCGAGGACACGCTGGTCGGCAGTTCGCTGGGCGGGCTGTACGCGACCTGGCTGGCCGAACGCTTCGGCTGTCGCGCCGTCCTGCTGAACCCGGCGACCCATCCGGCGCGCGACCTGCGCGGCTACACCGGGCCGCAGACCATGTATCACAGCGACGAACGGTTCGACTTTCGGCCGGAGTACGTCGACGAGATGCGCACGCTGGAGATCGGGGCGATCACCTTTGCGCAGCGCTACTTCCTGATCGCGGCCAAGGGCGACGAAGTGCTCGACTGGCGCGAGATGGTCGCGCACTACCCGGGCGTGCGCAGCAAGGTGCTCGACAAGAGCGACCACGGCTTGTCGGACTTTGCCGATTACATCGACGAGGTGCTCGCGTTTGCGGGCGTGATCTTGACGTAGCGCCGCGCCGCGTGGGCCTCAGGCGCTGAGCAGCAGCAAGAGCCCCGCGGCCATCAGCGCGATGCCGAACACCTCGCGCGGGCTGGTGCGCTGCGAGAACAGTCGTCGCGACGCGGCCTGCGCGAACAGGATCTCGATCAGCCCGACCGTGCGCACCGCGGCCGCGGTCTGCAGCGAGAACGCGAGGAACCACATCTGCGAGGCGAGCGCGCCGGCGGCGCCGGCGGCGAGCGACGGGCGCCATGCCCGCAGGACCTCGATCAGCACCTTGCGGTCGCGTGCGAACAGCCACCCGGAAAGCAGCGCGGTCTGCAACAGCAGCGAAGTGACCAGAGTGACCGTCGAGCGGACATAGAAGAGCCCGTCGCCGAGCTCGAGGATCGCGCCGCGAAAGCCGACGGCCGACAGCGCGAACATCGCGCCCGAGCCGATCCCGAGCAGCACCGGGCGCAGCGTGTTCTTCTGCGGGGCCGCGGCGGAGGTGGTCGCGGAGGTGGTCGCGGAAGCCGGAGCGGAAGCCGGAGCGGAAGCCGGAGCGACCGGAGCGACCGGAGCGCGCGCCGAGTCCGCCGGGCCCGCCGGGAGCGACATCAGGACGACGCCCGCCGTGGCGATCAGCACCGCGGCGATCGCCGTCGCGCCGAGGGCGTCCCCGAGAAAAAGGAACCCGAACGCCGCGATCAGCACCGGCTCGGTCTTGACATACGCGATGGCGACGACGAACGCACGTTCGCGCATCGCCGCGAGCATCAGCGCCGTCCCCGCGATCTGGAAGGCCGCGCCGATGGCGGTCCAGCCGACGAACGACCAGGTCGGGCGTACGCCGTCGAGCCCGACGATCGCGGCCACGCCGGCGAGAAACGCCATGCCGAAAGGCAGGCCGTAGAGGAATCGGACGTGTGTCGCGCCAAGCGTCCCGAGGCGCTCGGTGAGGTTGCGCTGCATCGCGTTGCGCGCGGTCTGCGTCGCCGCGGCGCCGACGGTGAAGACCACCCAGAGCCAGCCTGAAGAGTGCACGCTCGTCTTTCGCGGGGGCAGGGGATCCGGCGCGCGAATGGCGCCGTCGACACCCAAAGCGGGCCATTCTAGTCCAGCGCAATCGTCGTTCGCGCCCCCGCGCCCGCGCCGGCGCCGGCCGGTCCCGATGCGCGGTACCCGCCCGCGTGCCGGCGGCGCCCGCCGTGCGGGCCGCCCCGACCCCGGCCCTTATAATTGCCCCGGTGATGACTCATGTCCTGTTCGAGGAAGATGGCGGGCTGAAGGCCGGGTCCGTGCTGTCGGAGGCGGGCGCCAGCCTGCAGGTCGAGCACGCGAGCGGCAAGCGCAGCAAGGTGAAGTCCGCCCATGTGGTGCTGCGCTTCGACGCGCCTGCGG
>JAHEDO010000190.1 GCA_024641185.1 Burkholderiaceae bacterium
TTGAAGAGGTCGCGCTGGGTCGTGTAGAGCTGCTGCTGCGCGTTCAGCACGTCGATGTTGATCCGCACGCCGACCTGGTAGCCCAGCAGGTTCGAGTCCAGCGCGAGCTTGCTCGACTTCTCCGCGGCCTCGAGCGCGCGCACCTGGGCGAGGCCCCCGTTCACCGCCAGATACGACTGGCGCGCCGTCTGCTCGGCCTGCCTGCGCGCGTTCTCCAGGTCCGAAAACGATTTCTCCTTCTGCGCCGCGGCCTCGCGGACCTTCGCGTCGATCCCGCCGCCCGCATACAGCGGCAGGTTGAACTGCACGCCGATCGCGGCCTGGTTGTAATTGATGTTGAACAATTGCGCCGTCGAGCTCTCGGCGTAGCCGACCGAACCCACCAGGTCCAGCGTCGGGTAGTGCCCGTAGCGCTGCTTGTCGACCTCGCGTGTGGCGATCGCGGTGGCCACGCGCGCCTGCTGCACCAGGAGGTTGTCCGCGCGCGCGCGTTCGGTCCAGTCGGACTCGCGGGCCGGTCCGGGCACGCTCAGAAGGATGCCGGGTCGCAGCACGTTCAATTTGGGCGCCGGTCTGCCGATCAGCTGGGCCAGCGCGGCGCTCTTCGTGTTCAGGTCGAAGGTCGCGACGGCTTCCTGCGCCTCGGAGAGGTCGTAGCGCGCCTGCGCCTCCTGCTGGTCGGTGATCGTCGCGGTGCCGACCTCGAAGTTGCGCTTGGCCGACGCGAGCTGCTCGGTGATCGCGCGCTTTTGCGCCTGGATCGTCTCGAGGTTGTCCTGCGCGGCCAGCACGTCGAAGTAGGCCAGCGTGACGCGCACGATCAGGTCCTGCCGGGCCAGTTCGAGCTGCGTCTCGCCCGCGGCCACCGCGAGCTTGCTCTGCTCGAAGGTCTCGACGTTCTGCAGCCGCAACAGCGGATACGACAGGTTCACGCCGTAGGCCTGCGGCGTGAACGTGCGCTGCACGCCGACATTCGGGTCGACCCGCTGACGGCTCACCGCCGCGCTCGCGTTGATCGCGGGCAGGAGACCGGACTTGGCCTGCGGCACCTTCTCGCGGGTCGCGGCAAGCTGGAAGTTGGCGCTGGCGACGAGCGGGTCGATGGCGATCGCCGCGCGGTACGCTTCGACCAGGTCCATCGCGAAGCTCGCCCCCGGCAGCAGCGCCAGCACGAACGGCATCGTGCGCGCGTACGCGGTCAGTCTATGAGCCATCGATATGTCCTCAGTAGGTCGGGCAGCGGGAGTCGACTTCACGCGCCCACGCGTCGATGCCGCCGACAAGGTTGTAGATGGGGTCGAATCCGTGTCGCGCAAGAAAGACCGCGACCTGAAGGCTGCGAACGCCGTGATGACAGACGCACACCAGCGGTCGCGACCGGTCCAGCTCTCGCCAGCGGTGGGGGATGTCGCGCATCGGGATATGGACGCTGTCGGGCAGCTTGGCGATCTCGAGTTCCCATGTTTCGCGAACATCCAGCAGACTGGGCTTCGCATCGGTGTCGTGGCCCAGCCAGCGCGATAGTTCCGAGACGTGGAGCTGTTTCATCGTGCCCGTGGGTCGTTGCGCCCAGCCCGCGTGGCTGTGGCGCTCAGAAGCGGAACTGGTCCTTCTGCGGGAAGCCGATCAGCGGTCTGGCGACCGTTTCGAACAGGTTCACCGCGGCGAAACTGTCGTTGGCCGTGCGGGTGATCAGCTGCGCCTCCATCACCGGGGCTTCGCCGACGATGGCAGCCAGCCTTCCGCCGATCGAGAGCCGCTGCAGGAACGCGTCCGGAACGAAGGCGACCGAGCCGGAGAGCAGGATCACGTCGAAGTGCCCGCCGTCGGCGATCTGCGATCCGTCGCAGTGCTCGACCACGACGTTGCGCAGCCCGGACCGCTCGATGTTCGCGCGCGCGAAGTTCGCCAGGCCCTCGTGGATCTCGCGGGTGACCACGTGGCGGGCGCGATGGCCCAGCAGCGACGCCATGAAGCCCGAGCCCGCGCCCACTTCGAGCACGTGCTCATGCTTCTTGGGGGAGAGTTCCTGCAGCAGGCGCGCCTCGACTCGCGGCGCGAACATCGCCTCGCCGGTGTGGACACCGTCGAGCAACAGCGGGATCTCCATGTCCGCGAACGCCATCGCCCGATAAGGGGGCGGCACGAAATCTTCGCGCTTGACCGAGAGGATCAGGTCCAGCACGTCCTGGTCGAGCACCTCCCAGGGGCGGATCTGCTGCTCAACCATGTTGAAGCGGGCGCGTTCGAAGTCCATCGGTAGTTCCGAGGTGGGGGGCAAGACCATCATTTTAGCAATCGGCGGCGCCTTCGTGCGGCGCCTTCGTGCGGCGCCGTCCGATCCGGGCCGCCAGGTCGTCGAGCAGCGTGTAGAGCACCGGAACGACGAGCAATGTCAGCAGCGTGGACGCAATGACCCCGCCGATGACCGCGTGCGCCATCGGGGCGCGCTGCTCCGCGCCGGTGCCCGATCCGATGGCCAGCGGCATCATGCCGAAGACCATCGCGAGCGTCGTCATCAGGATCGGGCGCAGCCGGATCTCCGCGGCCTGCAGCAGCGCCTGCGCCCGCTCGACGCCGCGCTTGCGCGCCTGATTGGCGAAGTCGACCAGCAGGATCGCGTTCTTGGTGACCAGGCCCATCAGCATCACGAAGCCGATCACCGAGAACATGTTCAGCGTCGATCGCCAGGCGAGCAGGGCGAGCACGACGCCGATCAGCGCCAGCGGCAACGACGCCATCAGCGCGATCGGCTGCAGGAAGCTGCCGAACTGGGACGCCAGGATCATGTAGATGAACAGCACCGCGAGCACCAGCGCCTGCACCGCGTAGCCGAAGCTCTCGAGCATGTCCTTGGTCGCGCCGCCGGTCACGAAACGGTAGCCCGGCGGCAGCTCGATCCGGTCGAGCCGGCGCTGCACCTCCTGTCCCACGGTGCCGGGCGGGGCGTCCTGCACGTTCGCGGAGAGCAGGATCTCGCGGGTCAGGCTCTTGCGGTTGATCTGGGTCGGACCCTCGGTCTGCTTCAGTTCGGCCACCTGCCGCAGCGGCACCGTGCGCGGGCCGCCGTCCGGATCCGTCTGGGACGTGGTCAGCGTCAGGCGCTCGAGATCGGCGAGCGACCCGCGTCCTTCCTGGGGCAGCCGGACGTTGACGTCGTAGTTCTCGTCGTCCGGGGCGCGCCAGGTGGTCGCCGCCTCGCCGGCCAGCAGCGGGCGCAGCGCCGCGCTGATCTGCGCCACGCCGAGCCCGAGGTCGGAGGCCAGCGCCCGATTCACCTCGATCGACACCGTGGGCTTGGAAGGCTTGGAACTGGTGTCCAGGTCGACGATCCCCGGGATCGCGGCCATCTCCCTGAGCGCCACCGCGGCCAGTCGCTCCAGTTCCTCGGTGTCGGCTCCCTGCAGGCTCGCCTGCACCGGCTTGCCCGAGCCAACCGACGTGGGCGTGCCGATGTCGGTCACCGTGATGCCGGGAATCCGGCCGAGCCGTTCGCGCACCGGCTTGCGCATCTGCGCGACCGACATCGGGCGCCGGGTCCGTTCCGTCAGGCTGGCGTAGAGGGTCGCGTAGTTCTTGCCTGGCGCGTTGCCGGTGTTGATCGTGACGTAGGTGTAGTGCACGCCCGGAAACTCCCGGACCGCGGCCTCGGCCTGGCGCATCTTCTGCTCGGTGAACTCGAGCGAGGAGCCGACCGGCGTGTACATCTGGACGAACATCTCGTTGTTGTCGGCCTGCGGGACGAACTCCGTGCCGACCAGCCTGATCAGCGGAAAGGCGCTGAAGAACGCCACCAGGGCGATGACCATCGTCGCCGCCCGGTGCTTCAGGCCCCAGCGCAGCAGTGCCACGTAGCCGCTCTCCAGGCGCAGCATCGCGCCCTGGAAGACGCGCAGGATCGTCGCGATCGGCCCCCGGCCCCGCGGGCCGTGGGCGTCCGGGTCGCGCCAGATCGACGAGAGCATCGGGTCCAGGGTGAACGAAACGAACATCGACAGCGACACCGCGAAGGCGACGGTCACCCCGAACTGCTTGAAGAAGCGTCCGATGATCCCGCCCATGAACCCCACCGGCAGGAACACCGCGACGATCGTGAACGTGGTCGCCGCGACCGCCAGGCCGATCTCCGCGGTGCCGTCGAACGCGGCCTGCTTGTGGTCCTTGCCGGTGGCCTGGTGGCGCACGATGTTCTCGCGCACGACGATCGCGTCGTCGATCAGCAGCCCGACGCAGATCGACAGCGCGAGCAGCGTCACCAGGTTGATCGTGAACCCCATCGCGTACATCGCCAGAAAGGTGCCGATCAGCGAGATCGGCAGCGTCAGCCCGGTGATTACGGTCGAGCGCCACGACGACAGGAACAGGAACACGATCAGCACGGTGAGCGCCGCGCCTTCGAAGATGTTGTGCTGGACGCTCTTGACCGAATTGCGGATCGCGGTCGAGGCGTCGCGCACGATGTCCAGCTCGACGCCCTGCGGCAGCTCGGGCTGCAGCGCGGCGACCGCCTTCTTCACGCGGTCCACCACCTCGATCGTGTTCTCCCCCTGCGCCTTGACCAGGTCGAGCGCGATCGCGCGCTTGCCGTCGACCAGGGCCGAGGTCTCCTGTTCCTCCTCGCCGTCGACGACGCTGGCGACCTGCGACAGGTAGACCGGCTGGCCGCCGCGCCGCGCGACGATGATCCGGCCGAATTCGGACGGTGTCTTGAAACGCCCGGTGATCTGCACCAGCTGCTCGCGCTCGCGCATGAGCAGGCTGCCCGCGGGCAGTTCCTGGTTCTCGTTGCGCAGCGCGCTGATCACCTGGTCGACGCCGATCCGCAGCGACTCCATCGCGGCCGGCTTCAGGTAGATCTTGATTTCGCGTCGCACCGCACCGACGAGGGTCACCCGCCCGACGCCGCGGGCGTTCTCGAGCCGGCGCTTGACGATCTGATCGGCGAGCGTGGTCAGTTCGCGCGCGGACAGGCGGTCCGAGCGCACCGCCAGCGACATGATCGGCGCGTCGTCGGGGTCGAAGCGCGTGATGAGCGGCTCCTCGACCTCCTTGCGCAGCGCGGGCCTGACCAGCGCGATCTTCTCGCGGACGTCCTGCGCCGCGGTCGCCGGATCGACGGTCAGCTCGAAGCGCACGATCACGATCGACCTGCCCTCGTAGGAACGGGACGAGAGCTCGTTGATGCCGCTGATCGTGTTGACCTGCTCCTCGATCTTGCGGGTGACGTCCGACTCGACGACCTCGGGCGAGGCGCCCGGGTAGTCGGTCTGCACGACGACCACCGGGAAGGTGACGTCGGGGAACTGGTCGACGGAAAGCCGGTTGTACGAGAACAGGCCGAGCACCAGGAACGCGGCCATCAGCATGGTCGCGAACACGGGATGGTTGATCGAGACGCGGGTGAACCACATCGCAGGCGGCTCCGGTGGGTCCGATGTCAGCGCGCGGAAACGCGCACCGTGCTGCCGACGCGCAGTGCGCCGAGGTTCACCGCGACGATCCGGTCGCCCGCCTTGAGACCCGAGGTGATCTCCACCGCGCCGATGCTGCCGTTCGGCGCCCGCGCGGACTCGTTGTGCATGCCGAGCGTGACCGGCCGTTCTGCCAATCGGTCGTCCTCGATCAGGTAGACGAAGCTGCGACCGGAGGTTTCGCGCACCGCCGTGTCCGGCACCACGATCACCGCGTCGCGACGCGCCACCTCGAGCGATCCCTGCGCGAACAGCCCGGCCGGGAGCCGCGATTCGCGGTTTTCCAGCCCGATGTAGATCGGCACCGATCGCGTGCCCTGGGCGGTCGCCGGCGCGATCCGCAGGATCGTGCCCTGGAGATCGGCGGCGATGCCCTCGACACGCAGCGAGACGCGCTGCCCCGTGCGCACCGCGCCGATGTCACTCGACGGCACCAGGGCCTCGATCTCCATCAGCGACAGATCGACGATCGACAGGATCCGGGTGTCGGGCGACACCTTTTCGCCGGGCTGCACGAAGCGGTCGGCGACGGTGCCCGACATCGGCGCGCGCACCGCGGTGTCGGCGAGCGCCTTGCGGGCCTGCGCGAGCTGCGCGGTGGCCGCGTCGAGGTTGGCGATCGCCACCTGCTGGCCCGACTGGGCGTTGTCGAACGCGTTCTGCGAGATGAAGTTCTTCGCCAGCAGCTGCCGATTGTTCTCGAGAGTGCGCTGCGCCTGTTCGAGCTGCGCCCTGGCGCTGCGCTCGACCGCCTCGCGCTCGCGCACCCGCGCCTGGAAGTCGGCCGGATCGATCCGGGCGATCAGGTCCCCCTGCTTGACCGCC
>JAHEDO010000191.1 GCA_024641185.1 Burkholderiaceae bacterium
TCCACATGCGGCTCGACCCCGAGGCGATCACGCCGAACCAGACCCTCTCGCAGGTGCGCAATGCCGCGGCGAAGCGGTCCTGACGGCTGGCGGGCCTGCCGCCGGATCCGGCGCGGCGCGCGGCTGCGGAGCCGATGGTTCCCGCGGGCGGTCGCGTCGCGCCGCCCCGGCGCGGCGCCGGCGTTCTAGCGCCGCGTCGCCTTTCTCGGCCTGACCTCGCGAATCGCCTCGGCGAACTCGTCGATGTCCTCGAAGCTGCGATACACCGACGCGAAACGCACGTAGGCGATCTTGTCGAGCTTCTTGAGCTCCCGCATCACCAGCTCGCCGATCCGCTCGCTGGGCACCTCGCGAAGCCCGAAGCTCATCAGCTTTTCCTCGATCCGGTGGATCGCCGCGTCCACATGCTCGGCGGACACCGGACGCTTGCGCAGCGCGAGCTGCAGTGACGCGCTCAGCTTGGCGTGGTCGAACTCGGCCCGCGACCCGTCCTTCTTGACCACCGACGGCATCGAGAGTTCGATGCGCTCGTAGGTGGTGAAGCGCTTGTCGCAGCTCGGGCAGCGGCGCCGACGGCGCACGCTGGCCCCGTCGTCGGGGACGCGGCTGTCGATCACCTGGGTGTCGTCGTGGTCGCAGAACGGGCAACGCATCGCGGAATTCTACTTTCGCCGCCCGGCGGCCGACGGCGGGCCATCGGCCGCCGGCGTCACCGGTACACCGGGAAACGCGCCGTCAGTTCGCCGACCTGGGCGCGCACCCGGGAGATGTTCGCCTCGTCGTGCGGATTGTCCAGCACGTCCGCGATCAGATGCGCGACCTGCTGCGCCTGTGCCTCGCCGAAGCCGCGTGTCGTCATCGCGGGCGAGCCGAGCCGCACGCCGCTGGTGACGAACGGCTTCTCCGGATCGTTGGGGATCGCGTTCTTGTTGCAGGTGATGTGCGCCTGCCCGAGCACCGCCTCGGCCAGCTTGCCGGTGATCCCCTTGGGCCGCATGTCGACCAGCATCACGTGAGACTCGGTGCGCCCGGACACGATGCGCAGGCCGCGCTCGGTGAGCGTTTCGGCGAGCACGCGCGCGTTGTCCACGACACGTTGCTGGTAGGCCTTGAACTCCGGCTGCAGCGCTTCCTGGAAGGCGACCGCCTTGGCCGCGATCACATGCATCAGCGGCCCGCCCTGCAGCCCCGGGAAGATCGCCGAGTTGACCGCCTTCTCGTGCTCGGGTTTCATCAGGATGATGCCGCCGCGCGGCCCGCGCAGGCTCTTGTGCGTGGTCGACGTGACCACATCCGCGTGAGGCACCGGATTCGGATACACGCCAGCGGCGATCAGTCCGGCGTAGTGCGCCATGTCGACCATGAAGATCGCGCCCACTTCCTTCGCCACGCGCGCGAAGCGCTCGAAATCGATGCGCAGCGAGTACGCTGACGCGCCCGCGATGATCAGCTTGGGCTTGGTCTCGCGCGCCTTGCGCTCCATCGCGTCGTAGTCGATCGCCTCGTCCCGGTCCAGCCCGTAGGACACCACCTTGAACCACTTGCCCGACATGTTCAGCGCCATGCCGTGGGTCAGGTGCCCGCCCTCGGCCAGGCTCATGCCCATGATCGTGTCGCCGGGGTTCAGGAACGCCATCAGCACGGCCTGGTTCGCCTGCGATCCCGAGTTAGCCTGCACGTTGGCCGCCGGCGCCCCGAACAGCGTCTTCACGCGGTCGATCGCGAGCTGCTCGGCGATGTCCACGTATTCGCAGCCGCCGTAGTAGCGCTTGCCCGGGTAGCCCTCGGCGTACTTGTTGGTCATCTGGCAGCCCTGGGCTGCCATCACCGCCGGACTGGCGTAGTTCTCGGAGGCGATCAGCTCGATGTGCTCCTCCTGGCGGCGGTTCTCGAGCTGGATGGCGTTCCACAGTTCAGGGTCGACCTGGGCGATTCCTTGATTGCGATCGAACATGAGATTTTCCTTCGCTTGCGTAGTGGGGTCGGCGGCACGCAGGCCGCGGTCGCTACGCCCAGGCGATCGGCTGCCGTCGGCCCCAGGCGGCTGCTTGGGGCGTCAACGGCCGAGTCCGCGCTTCACGGTGTCCATTCACCCCGAGCCGTCACGACGCCGGCGGCATCGTTGCGTTCGTTTCGCCAGTCACGCGGAAGCCGCGATTCTACCGCGGGCCGCGCCGAAGCGGGCCCGCCCGGGTCCGGCCCGGGATGCGGTGTCAGTCGCGCGCCACGTCGCCGTCGGTGTAGCCGAGGTGGCCCACGTCACCCCAGTCGATCAGCCGGAATTCGCCCTCTTCGAATCCGATCCGGTTGATGCTGGCATTGAGGATGTGGTGCCGCCGGGGCTCGGCGAGGCCCAGCCCGGTCGCCACCCGGTACGCGCAGTCGAGCACGCCGCCGTGGGTGACCGCCGCCACCCGTTGCCCCGGGTGGCGCCGCGCGAGCGCGGTCAGCGCAGCCTCCACGCGGGCGTGCAGCACCCGCAGCGACTCGCCGCCGCCGGGCAGTTCGAAGTCGGGATCGCGGGCGCGCCAGCGCTCGAAATCGGCGGCGCGATCGCGCTCGAGTTCGTCGAAGGTCTGCCCTTCGAACATCCCGTAGTGCCGCTCGCGCAGGCCCCGCTCGGCGATCAGCGGCAGCCCGAGCGCGTCGGCCAGCGGTCTCGCCGTCTGCCAGGCGCGCGCCAGATCGCTCGCGTACACCGCCGTCACACCGCTCGCAAACAGCGCCCCGGCGAGCCGCTGCGCCTGCAGATGCCCTTCGTCGTCCAGCGGAATGTCGGTCTGTCCCTGGAACCGCCGCTCGCGATTCCAGGACGTCACCCCGTGCCGGATCAGCAGCAGTTCAACCATGGACGACCGTCGCCCCTGCAAACGCCGGCGCGCCTGCCGGCCCCGCCCGCGTCATCCCGCCAGCCTCGGATTCAGCGTGTAGGTCCCGGTGATCGACGCCCGGCCGAGCGCATGCCGCTCGATCAGCCCGCGCGCCTCCGCGCCGGTGAAGCGCCCGGGCAGCGGCAGCGCCTCCACGTCGAGGGCGTAGACGGTGAACACGTAGTGGTGGACGATCGAATCGTTCCACGGCGGACACGGCCCGTCGTAGCCGTAGTAGTCGCCGGCCATGTCCTGGTCACCCGAGAACCACGCGGTGTAGTCGTTGACACCCTGGCGCGCGCCGTGCCGGGTGACCGATCCGCTCTTGCCCTTGGGCGTCACGCCCTCCGAGTACTCGCCTGCCGCGATCGACTGCACCGACGCCGGCAGGTCGATCAGCGCCCAATGGAAGAAGTCCGCGCGGGCGAGCGACGCGGGCACTTCCCGGCCTTCCTGGTTGACGTCCTCCCCGCTGGACGGCACGTCGTAGTCGTGGCAGATGATCGCGTACGACCGCGTGCCCTGCGGCACGTCGCTCCAAGCGAGGTGCGGATTGCGGTTGTCCGACAGCGTCACGTGATGCTTGTCGTCCATCTTCCCGAATGCGAACTGCGGGGGGATCACCCCGCCGTCGACGAAGGATTCACTGTGCAGCTTCATGGGGTCTCCCTGACTCCTGCGGGGCCATCCGCAGCCAGAACGTCACCGGGCCGTCATTGACCAGGTGCACTTTCATGTCCGCTCCAAAGATACCGGTTTCCACCTGCGCGTGGGCGGCCTTCGCTTTCGCGACGAACGCATCGAAAAGGCGCCGGCCCAGTTCCGGGGTCGCCGCCGGCGTGAAGCTCGGGCGAGTGCCGGTTCGCGTGTCCGCCGCCAGCGTGAACTGCGGCACCAGCAGCAGCCCGGCGTCCACAGGCCCGAGGTCGCGCAGCGAGCGGTTCATCCGTCCGGCATCGTCCGGAAACACGCGGTAGCCAAGCAGCTTCGCGAGCAATTGCTCCGCCTCGCGCTCGCCGTCGCCGCGCTCGGCGCAGACGAACACCAGCAGGCCGCGGCCGATCTCGCCGGTCACCTCGCCGTCGACCACGACGCTCGCCTGCGACACGCGCTGCAGCAGTCCGATCAACCGAGCGTCACCCGGGCGAACCGGCGCTTGCCGACCTGCACCACGTAGGCGCCGGCCTGCAGCTTGAGTGCCTTGTCCTCCACCCTGGCACCGTCGATACGCACGCCGCCCTGCTCGATGTTTCGCATCGCCTCCGACGCCGACGGCACCAGCCCGGCCTGCTTCAGGAGCTGCGCGATTCCCAGCGGCGCCCCGGACAGCGCCACCTCGGGCATGTCCTCGGGCAACGCGCCCTGGCGAAAGCGGGCCTCGAAGTCGGCCAGCGCCTGCTCGGCCGCCTTGCGCGAGTGGAACCGCTCGACCATTTCCTGCGCCAGCATCACCTTGGCGTCACGCGGATTGCGCCCCGCCTCGCATTCGGCGCGAAGCAGCCCGATCTCGGCCATCGGCCGGAACGAGAGCAGTTCGAAGTATCGCCACATCAGCACGTCGGAGATCGACATCAGCTTGCCGAACATCTCGCCGGGCGGCTCGGTGATTCCGACGTAATTTCCCTTGGACTTCGACATCTTGTCGACGCCGTCCAGTCCCTCGAGGAGCGGCATCGTCAGGATGCACTGGGGCTCCTGCCCGTACTCGCGCTGCAGTTCGCGCCCGACGAGCAGGTTGAACTTCTGGTCGGTCCCGCCGAGCTCGATGTCGCTGCGCAGCGCCACGGAGTCGTATCCCTGCATCAGCGGATACAGCAGCTCGTGCACCGAGATGGGCAGGCCGCCCTTGAAGCGTTTGGTGAAATCGTCGCGCTCCATCATCCGCGCCAGCGTGTACTTGGCGGCGAGCTCGATCATCCCGCGCGCGCCCAGCGGGTCGCTCCACTCCGAGTTGTAGCGGATCTCGGTCTTCTCGCGATCGAGCACCAGGCTCGCCTGGTCGAAATAGGTGGTCGCGTTGCGCTCGATCTGCTCGCGCGTGAGCGGCGGGCGCGTGGCATTGCGCCCCGACGGATCGCCGATCATCGCTGTGAAGTCACCGATCAGGAAGATCACCGTGTGCCCCAGGTCCTGCAGCTGGCGCAGCTTGTTCAGCACCACCGTATGGCCAAGATGCAGGTCGGGCGCGGTCGGATCCAGCCCCAGCTTGATCCGCAGCGGCTGGCCGGTCGCCTCGCTGCGAGCCAGCTTCGCGAGCCAGTCGGACTCCACCAGGAGCTCGTCGCAGCCGCGAAGCGTGACCGCCATCGCATGCCGTACTGCGTCACTGGTCGGGGATTTCTCTACGTTCATCACCCAGTGTCCGGAAGATTGTCTTTTCGTTTACAATTCGGGCTTCGTTGCCGGGTGAGGAGATACACCCGGCAGGCCCAGGATTCTAGCCGACGCGCAACGCGGCGGCCCCAAGCGCAGAACAATGCATCGAAACGCTAGGTTCCGTCAGGTAGCCATTGCCACAGCACTCGTCAGTGCGCTCGGCGCGGTCACCGCCTTCGGCGTCGCGCCACTCACCCAGGTTCAAATTCCCCCGGCGGAGCGGATCACCGAGCTGGTGATCCTCGGGCTGCCGCTGCCCGATCCGGTCGACCGCTTCATGCAGACCGAAACGATCCGCCGCGGAGACACGATGGCGGTGCTGCTCGGACGGATCGGCGCCAACGACGGCGAGTTCCTGCGTTTCGTCGTCCGCGACCCGATCGCACGCAAGGCGCTGCAATTGCGGGCCGGGCGCGACGTGCAGGTCGAGATCGACTCGCTGGGCCGGGTCGTCCAGTTCTCCTACCGCGTCGGCGGCCTCGAAGAGGGGTCCGGCGACGACAGCGTTCCCAGCAAGCGCATCGAGATCCGCCGCGACGGCGATCGCCTCGTAGCCTCGCAGGAAGACATCCCTCTCGAGCGCTCGGTGGAGATGCGGAGCGTCGAGATCCGCTCGTCGCTGTTCGCGGCGACCGACGCGGCCGACATTCCCGAGAACGTCGCGATCAAGATCGCCGAGATCTTCGGGGGCGACATCGACTTCCAGCGCGATCTGCGCAAGGGCGACCAGCTGCGCGTTCTGTACGAGACGGTCCGCGAGGCCGACGGCCTGGACGCGCCCGCCGGCAGCCGCGTGATCGCGGTGGAGATCATCAACGACGGCACGCGGCACAGCGCCTTCCTGTTCGAGCGCGACGGCGGCAGCGAATACTTCAGCTTCGACGGTCGCAGCCTGAAAAAGGCCTTCCTGCGC
>JAHEDO010000192.1 GCA_024641185.1 Burkholderiaceae bacterium
AGGTTTCGTCCATGGTGAACGCAAGCCGCTTCACGTACTTGATGTTGTTGACGCCGTAGTAGCCCGGGATGATCAGGCGCAAGGGACCGCCGTGCGCCAACGGAATCGGCGCCCCGTTCAGTTCCCAGGCGAGGATCGCATCCTCCATCGCGGTCCAGGGCACCGAGCGCTCGACCGTGACCTTCTTCGGATCGATGCCGGCCGGGATGGCCTCACCGCCCGTGCTGGTCATGTAGCGCATGCCTTCGCGCACGCCGCCGAGCGCTGCGACGACGTCTCTGACCGGTACGCCGCTCCAAAGCGTATTTCCCGCGGCACCGACCTTCCATTGCGAGCCGGAAGTCTTGTGCTTGAAGAACGCGCGCTTCGTCGAGGTGCTTCGCGGTTTGCTTGGAGCGGTGGAGTTCCGGTCGCGCCTGCTACATGCTGCGCCTGTACTGCCCGCCCACCTCGAACAGCGCCTGCGTGATCTGACCCAGCGAACAGCAGCGCACCGCGTCCATCAGTACCGCGAAGACATTGCCGTTCTCGATCACCGTGCGCTTCAGGCGCTCGAGCATCGGGCCGCTTGCCGCCGCGTTGAGCGTCTGGAAGTCCGCGAGCCGCTGCAGCTGCGAGCGCTTCTCCTCCTCTGTCGAGCGCGCCAGTTCAAGCGCCTGCGGAATCGGGTCGCCGTGCGGGTTGCGGTACGTGTTGACGCCGACTATCGGGTGCTCGCCCGTGTGCTTGAGCATCTCGTAGTGCATGCTCTCGTCCTGGATCTTGCCGCGCTGGTAGCCGGTCTCCATCGCGCCGAGCACGCCGCCTCGGTCGGCGATCCGCTCGAATTCGGTGAGCACCGCCTCCTCGAGCAGCTCGGTGAGCTCGTCGATCACGAATGCGCCCTGGTTCGGGTTCTCGTTCTTGGCCAGTCCCCACTCGCGGTTGATGATCAGCTGGATCGCCATTGCGCGGCGTACGCTCTCCTCGGTCGGCGTGGTGATCGCCTCGTCATAGGCGTTGGTGTGCAGGCTGTTGGCGTTGTCATAGGTGGCGATCAGCGCCTGCAATGTGGTGCGGATGTCGTTGAACTGGATCTCCTGCGCGTGCAGCGAGCGCCCGCTCGTCTGACAGTGGTACTTGAGCTTCTGGCTGCGCTCGCTCGCGCCGTACTTCTCCTTCATCGCGACAGCCCAGATGCGGCGTGCCACGCGACCCATCACCGTGTACTCCGGGTCCATGCCGTTGGAGAAGAAGAACGAGAGGTTCGGTGCGAAGTCGTCGATGTGCATGCCACGGGCCAGGTAGGCCTCGACGAAGGTGAAGCCGTTGGACAGCGTGAACGCGAGCTGGCTGATCGGGTTCGCGCCGGCCTCGGCGATGTGGTAGCCGCTGATGCTCACCGAGTAGAAGTTGCGCACGTCGTGGTGCACGAAGTACTCGGCGATGTCGCCCATTACCTTCAGTGAGAACTCGGTCGAGAAGATGCAGGTGTTCTGTCCCTGGTCTTCCTTGAGGATGTCGGCCTGCACGGTGCCGCGCACCGACGACTGGGTCCACGCGCGGATCTTGTCGATCTCGTCGTCGGTGGGCTCGCGGCCGTTGTCGGCGCGAAACTTGTCGATCTGCTGGTCGATCGCGGTGTTCATGAACATCGCGAGCATCGTGGGCGCCGGTCCGTTGATCGTCATCGACACGCTGGTGGCCGGGTCGCACAGATCGAACCCGCCGTACAGCACCTTCATGTCGTCGAGCGTCGCGATCGACACGCCGGAGTTGCCGACCTTGCCGTAGATGTCGGGGCGCAGGTCGGGGTCGTGCCCGTAGAGCGTCACCGAGTCGAACGCGGTCGACAGCCGCTTGGCGGGCGTGCCCTCGGAGAGCAGCTTGAAGCGCCGGTTGGTGCGGAAGGGGTCGCCTTCGCCGGCGAACATCCGGGTCGGGTCCTCGCCCTCGCGCTTGAACGCGAACACGCCCGCGGTGTACGGGTACGATCCCGGCACGTTCTCCAGCAGCAGCCACTTGAGCAGCTCGCCCTGGTCCTCGTAGGTGGGCAGCACCACCTTGCGGATCTTCGTTCCCGACAGCGAGGTGTAGGTGATCGCGGTGCGGATCTCGCGATCGCGGATCTTCACCACGTACTCGTCGCCTGCGTAGGCCTTTTGCATCGCCGGCCACATCGCGAGCAGCTTGCGCGATGCCGGCTCCAGCTTGGCCTCCCGGATCTGCGCCTGATCTTCCAGTGCGTCTCGCGCCTTGGTCTTTTCCGGGATCGCTTCCTTGAGCATGCGCTGGCTCTCGCGAAGCTGCTGCACCTCGCGTGCGAGGCGCGCCTGGCGAACGGCGCGCGATTTGTAGCCGCGCACCGTTTCCGCGATCTCGGCGAGATACCGCGCACGCGCCGGCGGCACGATCACCACCTGGCTCGACGAGTGCCTGCCGGCGACCTTCGGCAGTTTTCCGGCCGGCGCGCCGTTCGCGTCGGCCGCGACCTTCAGGCCGAGCTCGGCCAGGCGCGGCAGCATGCCCTGGTACAGCGCGGTCACGCCGTCGTCGTTGAAGCGCGAGGCCTGGGTGCCGAACACCGGCATCTCTTCCGGGCTCTTCGTCCACTGCTCGCGGTTGCGCTGGTACTGCTTGGCGACGTCGCGCAATGCGTCCATCGACCCCTTGCGGTCGAACTTGTTGATCGCGACGAAGTCGGCGAAGTCGAGCATGTCGATCTTCTCCAGCTGGCTCGCCGCGCCGAACTCCGGCGTCATCACGTAAAGCGTCGCGTCGACCAGCGGCACGATCGCGGCGTCGCCCTGGCCGATTCCCGAGGTCTCGACCACGATCAGATCGAACCCCGCGACCTTGCAGGCGGCGATCACGTCGGGCAGCGCCTGGCTGATCTCGCTGCCCGCCTCGCGCGTGGCGAGCGAGCGCATGTAGATGTTCGGATGGTTGATCGCGTTCATCCGGATCCGATCGCCGAGCAGTGCGCCGCCCGACTTGCGCCGGGTCGGGTCGACCGAGATGATCGCCAGCCGCAGGCTGTCGTCCTGGTCGAGGCGGAATCGGCGTATCAGTTCGTCGGTGAGCGAACTCTTGCCCGCGCCGCCGGTGCCGGTGATTCCCAGCGCCGGGGTCTTTGCGGTGTCGGCGCGCTTGTGCAGTTCGGTGCGCAGCTTGGGGTCGAGCTTGCCGTTTTCCAGCGCGGTGATCAGCTGCGCCAGCGCGCGGCGCGACCGGCCGATCGCGAGCCGGCCGGCCTCGTCGTCCGCGCGCGCGTCCGCCGGCAGCACCAGAGCGTCCAGCGACTTCGGCGCGTACTTCGACAGATCGACGTCGCAGCGCTGGAGCATGTCGGCGATCATCCCGGGCAGCCCCATCTTCTGGCCGTCCTCCGGGCTGTAGATCCGCTCGACACCGTAGCCCTGCAGCTCCTCGATCTCCGCGGGCACGATCACGCCCCCGCCGCCGCCGAAGATCTTGACGTGATCCGCACCGGCCTCGCGCAGCAGATCGATCATGTACTTGAAGAATTCGACGTGCCCGCCCTGGTAGGACGACACCGCGATGCCGTGCGCGTCCTCCTGCAATGCGCAGTCGACGATCTCGCGCACCGACCGGTTGTGTCCGAGGTGGATCACCTCGGCGCCCTGGCTCTGCAGGATGCGGCGCATGATGTTGATCGAGGCGTCGTGGCCGTCGAACAGCGACGCGGCGGTCACGAACCGCACCTTGTTCTTCATCCGGTAGGCGGCGAGCTTCTTCTGGTCGGAGAGGTCGGTCATCGGTCGGTCCTCGTACGGGGATCAGGGCGCGAGGGGCGATGATATTTGACGTTTACGTAAACGTAAATACTAGCCCTGCCTCCGCTGTTCCGGTAGATATGAACTGTAGCCGCGGAACGCGCTCTCGCATACCGTTCGACCCTCGTCGCCGTCGATTGACACTTGACTGCAAGCGCCACCAGACTCGCAGGGTACTCAGCAGGGGATTCAGGAATCATTGTTCGCCGCACAGGAGGGGTAGTGACCGAGGCTGGAAAGTCAGACAAGCAGGGCGCCCCCGCCGCCCAGGCTGCCGCGCCGGCATCCGGAGCATCCGGAGCGTCGGGAGCATCCGGAGCGTCGGGAGCATCCGGAGCGTCGGGAGCGTCGGGGAAGGCCGCTGCGGCGGCGGCGCCCGCCGCGCCGCGGGTACGCACGGTAGGCGCCGGTGCACCGTTTCGCTGGCTGGCCCGAGGCTGGCACGACCTGCGCGCGACCGGATTCCGGGCCACGTTCTACGGGGCGATGTTCGCACTGATGGGGCTGCTGATCTCGGTCGTGTACGCGACCCAGTGGCAGCTCACGCTGGCGGTCACCGCGGGCTTCTTCCTCGTCGGGCCCTTTCTTTGCACCGGGATCTACGACCTGTCGCGCCAGCTCGAACGCGGCGAGCCCATCGACCTGGCCGCCTCGATGACCTGCTGGCGGCGCAATCTCGCCAGCGTTGCGTTCTTCGCCGCGATCCTGACCTTCGCGATGTTCCTCTGGGCGCGTGTGTCCTTCGTCATCTTCGCACTGGTGTCGACGACGGATTTCCCGACGCTGCAGACGGTCGTGGCGCAGATCGTCACGTTGTCCAACATCGCGTTCGTGCTCGTCTGGGGGGGCGTGGGGTTCGTGTTCGCGACGCTGGCGTTCGCGATCTCAGTGGTGTCGATACCGCTGATGCTCGACCGGCGCGCCGACACGATGATGTCGATCTTCGCCAGCGTCCAGGCCCTGTTCGCCAACCCGCTGCCGGTGTACATCTGGGGGGCGCTCATCGTGTTCCTGATCGGCACGAGCCTGCTGCTCTGGATGTGGCCGCTGGTGATCGCGGCGCCCGTGATCGGCCACGCCACCTGGCACGCTTACCGAGACCTGATCGAACCGGAGTCGAAGTAGCGATGGGCGGGGCTTCCCCGGGTCGCCGCGAGCCGCGCCGCTGCGCGCGGCGTGCCGACGCGCGCGCATCCGGACTGCACTGATCTTCCGGGCTATACGCAAGCATGTGCGAACTCTTCGCGATGTCGTCGCTGCACCCGACGACGGTGACGCTGTCGCTCGAGGAGTTTTCGCGGCACGGGGGGCTGACCGGACCGCACAAGGACGGCTGGGGAATCGGCTGGTACGAGCAGAACGACGTCCGCCTGGTGAAGGAGGCGTTCCCGGCGGCCTCGAGCCCCTGCGTGCGGTTCATCCAGGACAACCCGTTCTCCACGCAGTTCGCCATCTGTCATATCCGCAGGGCGACGCGCGGTCCGGTGGCCATCCGCAATTGCCAGCCCTTCGCGCGGGAGTTGGGCGGCGTGTGGCACTGCTTCGCGCACAACGGCGACCTGCAGGACATCTTCGGCGATCCCGGCCTGCGACCGCAGCGCTTCCGCCCGGTCGGCGAAACCGACTCGGAAATCGCGTTCTGCGCACTGCTGGACCTGCTCGCCCCGATCTGGTCGCGCGCGGACGGTGTGCCGCCGCTGGACGAGCGAGTGCGGATCGTCGCCGCGTTCGCGTCGCGGCTTCGCGAACTGGGCCCTGCGAACTTCCTTTACTGCGACGGCGACGCGCTCTTCGCGCACGGTGACCGCCGGCATCAGGAAGACGGAACGATCCGCGCGCCGGGGCTTTGGCGGCTGGCCAGGCGCTGTCCCGCCGGCACCGGGCTGCAGGCCGACGGGCTGCGGATGGTCCCGAAGGAGCACGACCAGGAGGTCGTGCTGCTGGCGAGCGTTCCGCTGACCGCCGAGGGCTGGCAACCCCTCGCGCAGGGCGAACTGCTGGTCGCGGGGGCCGGCCATGTGCGCGCGATCGCGCCGCCCGGGACCGAGGCCCAAGTCTCATGACCACCCGCAATCTCGAGCATCTGTTCGCGCCCCGGTCGGTCGCGGTCGTCGGCGCGTCGATGCGTCCGGGGCGCGTCGGCAGCACCGTCTGGGAGAACCTCGTCGCGGGCGGATTCGACGGCGATCTGTGGCCGGTCAACCCGAAGTACGACACGATCGGCGGGGTGCACTGCTTTCCGGACATCGCGCACTTGCCCGGTGCACCCGATCTCGCGGTGCTGTGCACGCCGCCCGCGACGATCGCGGGCCTGGTCGCAAAACTCGGGAAACGCGGCACCCGCGCCGTCACGGTGATCA
>JAHEDO010000193.1 GCA_024641185.1 Burkholderiaceae bacterium
ACGGCCACCGAGAACCCCAGCTTGACGAGCTTTTCCACCACGTCGGGTACGGTCGCGACGCGCCTTTCGTCTGCCGCCGTTTCCTTCGGAACTCCGATACGCAATGCCATGAACTTGACTCCTCAGGTATTTGAAGCGGATGCCCCGCCGCCGGCGGCGGTCAATTTCTCGAGGGTTTCGGCGATCGCGACGACGCGCGTCTCGCCTTGCCGGCCCTGGGCCGGGATGCCGATCGGCATGGGACCTCCTCTCGGATTGGCCTTGTTATCAGTATGCGGGATCGCATTTTACGGGAACGGTTATAACATGGCACCCGCGTTCCTGCGTTGACCTTCCGCAATCGCCGCGCCCCGGTTTCGGGATCTCCGCAACCTCTGCGCCCGGGTCCCGGCGCCGGTAGAATCCACCGCACCCGCCGAGGACTGCGATGCGATACTGGAAACCGAGCGTGACCGTGGCAGCCGTCGTCGAGCGCGACGGCCGCTTCCTGCTCGTCGAGGAGGAAACGCGCGAGGGCCTGCGCCTGAACCAGCCCGCCGGCCATCTCGATCCCGGTGAGACTCTGCTGCAGGCGGTGGTGCGCGAAACGCTCGAGGAGTCCGCGCACCACGTCGAGCCCGCCGGCTGCGTCGGGGTCTACATGAGCCGCTACCTGAGCGAGGCCTCGGGGACCGACGTCACCTACGTGCGTTTCGCGTTCGCCTGCAGGTTGATCGCGGCCGACCCCGAGCGGGTGCTGGACGCGGGCATCGTTCGCGCAGTCTGGCTTGACGCCGACACGATCCGGGCGCGCGCCGACATGCACCGAAGCCCGCTGGTGATGCGTACCGTCGACGACTATCTCGCCGGAAAGCGCTACCCGCTCGAGATGCTCTACACGCACCCGAGTTGCGTCTACACCCATGTCTGACGTCGTCGATTCGAGCATCGAGACGGCGCTGGCCGAGATCCCGGAAGGTCGGGGCCGGCGCATCGTGGTCGGCCTGTCGGGCGGCGTCGACTCGTCGGTGTGCGCCTGGCTGCTCAAGGAGCGCGGCTACGACGCCGTCGGTCTGTTCATGAAGAACTGGGAGGACGACGACGACGGCGAGTACTGCTCGACGCGAGAGGACCTGATCGACGCGGTCAGCGCGGCCGAAGTCATCGGCATCGACGCCGAGGCGGTGAATTTCGCCGCCGAGTATCGCGACCGGGTGTTCGCCGAGTTCCTGCGGGAGTATTCGGCCGGCCGCACGCCGAACCCCGACGTTCTCTGCAATGCCGAGATCAAGTTCAAGGCTTTCCTGGACCACGCGATCCGCCTGGGCGCCGAGCTGATCGCCACCGGCCACTATGCGCGGATCCGCGCCGTCGAGGACGCGGCCGCCACGCAATACGAACTGCTGCGCGGCGTGGATCCGGGCAAGGACCAGAGCTACTTCCTGCACCGGCTCAGCCAGGCCCAGCTGTCGCGGGCGATGTTCCCGGTCGGGCACCTGCACAAGCGCACGGTCCGCGAGATCGCGGCGCGAATAGGCCTGCCCAATGCGGGAAAGAAGGACTCCACCGGCATCTGCTTCATCGGCGAACGCCCGTTTCGCGAGTTCCTCAACCGGTACCTGCCGATGAGGCCGGGGCCGATTCTCACCGCGTCGGGCGCCAGGGTCGGCGAACACGTGGGGCTCGCGTTCTACACACTGGGCCAGCGCAAGGGCATCGGGCTGGGCGGCACGCGCGATGGCAGCGGCGAGCCGTGGTACGTGGCGCGCAAGGACATGGCGACGAACACGCTGTACGTCGTCCAGGGACACGACCATCCCTGGCTGATGTCGTCGCGCCTGATGGCCGAATCCGCCCACTGGATCGCGGGGCGGGCGCCGACCGACGACGGGCGGCTCGGCGCCAAGACGCGCTATCGGCAGGCCGACGCGCCGTGCCGGCTCGAGAAGCCGACGGCGCAGGGTTTCGAGCTCGCGTTCGAAGAACCGCAGTGGGCGGTGACGCCCGGCCAGTCCGCCGTGCTATATCGCGGCGACGTGTGCCTTGGCGGAGGCATCATCACCGGCACCGCGGCGGCGCCCTAGGCCCTCTCTGTTCGGGCGGCGACCTGCCCGCGCCCTAGACGGGCGGCGCGGTCTCGATGAAGCTTTGCCGGGCGAAGAGCCTGTCGGCGTGACGCGCCAGGTTCGGGTGGTCGGTCCGCCAGTCGAACTGAGAAAACCGGAAGTCGAGGTAGCCCAGCGCACAGCCCATCGCGATGTCGGCGAGCGTGTACTTGCCGTCACAGCACCAGGCGTTCTCCCCGAGCCCCGAGGCCATCGCGCCGAGCGCGGCGTCGATCTTGCCCTTCTGCCGCGCCGTCCACGTGGTGCTGCGCTGGCTCTCCTCGCGTTGAGTGGTCTCGAGGCGAATCAGCAGTGCGGCATCGAGCAGGCCGTCGGCCAGCGCCTCCCAGCACTTGACCTCGACGCGCGCGCGTCCGGACGGCGGGATCAGCCGATGCACCGGCGTCAGGTTGTCCAGGTACTCGACGATCACACGCGAGTCGAACACCGCGCCGCCGTCGTCCATGATCAGGCACGGAACCTTGCCCAGCGGGTTGGTCTGCTGGATCGTCGTGTCCGGCGAAAAGACGTCCACGCGCTCGTACTGGTATTCGATCTTCTTTTCCGCCATCACGACGCGCACCTTGCGCGCATATGGACTGGTGTCGGACCCGAGAAGCTTCATCGATTCACGCCGTAGGCTGGAGGTCGAGGCAGTATAGCCAACAACCGGGGCAGCGACAGAGATGTTTGTCGTCTGGGTACGGGTTCGGCGAGACGGTTCGGCGAGACGGTCCCACGCGGCGGCACGCCGGCATGGTGACGGCATTCCGCGCCCGGGTCCCCGACGCCGTGAGGCGCGCGACGGCGGGTGCATCGACCCCTGCTCGCGCCACAGGCGGGGCCCCCCTTGGTGCTAGCATTCACACATGGAAAACGCCGAACTGAACGCCATTTCTCCGCTCGACGGGCGCTACGCAGCGAGGCTCGCGCCGCTGCGCGACCTGATGTCCGAAGCCGCGTTTATGCGGCAGCGGGTGACGGTCGAGGTGAATTGGCTGATCGCGCTATCGGATGCCAACTTGCCGGAACTGCCGCCCTTTTCGGAGGCATCTCGCGGCTTTCTTCACCAACTCGTCGCCGATTTCGGGCTCGCCCAGGCGGCCCGGATCAAGGAAATCGAGCGCGTCACCAACCATGACGTGAAGGCGGTGGAGTACTTCCTGAAGGAGTCGGTCGGCGAGATCCCCGAGTTGGTGCATGCGTCGGAGTTCATCCATTTCGCCTGCACGTCCGAGGACATCAACAACACCTCGCACGCGCTGATGCTGTCGGCTGCCCGCGAGCAGGTGCTGCTGCCGGGGCTGGCGCCGGTGGTGGACAGGCTGCGGTCGCTGGCGCACGAGCTGGCGGACGTGCCCATGCTCTCGCGCACCCACGGCCAGCCGGCCTCGCCGACGACGGTCGGAAAGGAGATGGCCAATTTCGTCGCCCGGCTCGAGCACGCGCGCACCCGGCTCGCCGGCGTCGCGATCCTGGCCAAGATGAACGGTGCGGTCGGCAACTTCAACGCGCATCTGGCGGCCTGCCCGGAGATCGACTGGGAGGCGTTCGCGCGTGGCGTCGTGGAGTCGCTCGGCCTGCGCTTCAACCCGTACACGATCCAGATCGAGCCGCACGACTACATGGCGGAGTACTTCGACGCGGTCGCGCGCGTCAACACGATCCTGCTCGACCTGGATCGCGACGTCTGGGGCTACATCTCGCTGGGCTTCTTCAAGCAGAAGCTGAAGGCGGGCGAGATCGGCTCGTCGACGATGCCGCACAAGGTCAACCCGATCGACTTCGAGAACTCCGAGGGCAACCTGGGGCTGGCCAACGCGCTGTTGCGCCACCTGGCGGACAAGCTGCCGGTGTCGCGCTGGCAGCGCGACCTGACCGACTCCACCGTGCTGCGCAACATGGGCGTGGCGCTGGGCTACTCGGTGCTCGCCTGGGATTCCTGCCTGCGCGGGCTGGGCAAGCTGGAGGTGAA
Source organism: Burkholderiaceae bacterium (assembly GCA_024641185.1). Lineage (GTDB taxonomy): Bacteria > Pseudomonadota > Gammaproteobacteria > Burkholderiales > Burkholderiaceae_E > Quisquiliibacterium. The sequence goes on from JAHEDO010000193.1 coordinate 4,060, forward strand.
CCGCCAGCGGCTGGCCGAGGACCTGGACGCCAATTGGGAAGTGCTCGCCGAGCCGATACAGACGGTGATGCGGCGCTACGGTGTGGAGAACCCGTACGAGCAGCTCAAGGAGCTCACGCGCGGCCGGTCGATCACCGCCGAGCAGCTCGCGGCCTTCGTCGACGGGCTGGCGATTCCGGAGGACGCCAAGGCGCGGCTGCGCGCGCTGACGCCGGCCGGCTACGTCGGCAAGGCGGCGGAACTGGCGCGCAGGGTCTGAGCGCACGGTAGCTGCGCGACCGCCGCCAGTGTCAGGGCCAGGTCGGTGAACCGACCATGCGATCCGGAGCCGACCATCGTGTCCGGCGAGCAGCGGCAACCGGTTTCGCGATGCACGAGAGTATATTTCCGGTCCGTCGCACGTCTGCCATGGGCCGTCCGCAGCGGCGCGACGCTTCGGCAGGGTTTGTCCAACAAGGAAAGGAACGGATTCGATGAACAAGATTCGAGCCATGCTGGCAACGGCGCTGATCGCCACGAGTGGTGTCGGCGCAGTTCCCGCATACGCGCAGTTCGCAAAGCCCGAGGACGCGATCGATTACCGCAAGTCGGTGATGACCGTGTTGTCCGCGCACTTCGGCAGGATCGGAGCGGTCGTCAAGGGTGTCAACCCGTACAGTGCGGCTGAAGTGCAGGCCAACGCGGCGATCGTCGAGATGATGTCGAAGCTGCCGTTCGACGCCTTCATTCCAGGGACCGACAAGGGCGATACGAGGGCCAAGTCGGAAATCTGGACCAACGCCGAAAAATTCAAAGCGTCCGGCGAGCAGATGCAAAAGGCGGTGCTTGCCTTGTCGGCGGCGGCGAAGTCCGGGAGCCCGGACCAGTTGAAGGCGGCGTTCGGCGATGTCGGCAAGACCTGCAAAGGATGCCACGACGACTTTCGCAGGAAGTGAGGCTCGCGTGAAACCGGCGCCGACCGGCGCCGGTGCTCTGGAAGAATCGCCGGGCTCGCCCGGCGATCTTCATTTCGGCAGGTAGCTGACCAGGTACCAGACGGCCAGGGCGCAGGCGCCGAGTGCGAGTGCCGCGCGCACGCGCAGTGCCGCGTCGTCGCGGCTCGCCAGCCCGGATTCGACGGCGGATTTGTCGCCGGTCAGCATCGGCACGATCAGGTTCTCGCGCTTTCTCACCAGATAAAACAGGATCGCCAGCACGTGAAGCACGATCAGCGCGATGATGACGTTGCCGTTCTGGTGGTGCAGCCAAGTGAGACGGTCGCTGGCGGCTTTGGATATGAACTTCACCAGCGGCCCTTCGCTGGCGATGTCGTCATTGGCGAACAGGCCGATGGCGGCCTGAAGCCCGACCGAGGCCAGGAGTGCGAAGACCGAGAGGCTGCCAAGCGGGTTGTGGCCCAGGGTTCGGGGTGCGCCGGGGCGAGCTCTCACGGCATCGATGATGGCTCGCGGGCCGAACAGGAAGCTGGAGAACCGGGCATAGCGCCCGCCGGCGAAGCCCCAGAAGACGCGAAACGCGATGATCGTCAGGATCACGTAGCCGCTGTAGAAGTGCCACTGGATCCAGTTGCCGCCGACGTTGGCGCTGACGATCGAAAATGCGACCAGTGCCGCCAGTGTCCAGTGGAACAGTCTGGTCGGCAGATCCCAGACGCGAACCATGCTTCCGCTCATCGGCCACCGACCTCCATCGCGATCACGTTCGCTCGCCAGGCTCGACGCCCGCGCGCACAGGCACCGGGCGCCAGGCCGCGCGGCCTCAGGGCAGTTCGGGCTGCCCGTCGTCCTTCTTCTTCACCGGCTTGAGCAGGTCCTCGCGCTTGACGCCCAGCCACATCGCGATCGCAGCGGCGACGAACACCGACGAGTAGATGCCGAACAGGATGCCGATGGTGAGCGCGAGCGCGAAGTAGTGCAGCGTCGGCCCGCCGAACAGCAGCATCGACAGCACCATGATCTGCGTGGAACCGTGCGTGATGATGGTGCGCGAGATGGTGCTGGTGATCGCGTGGTCGAGCACCTGCGGCGTGGGCATTCCCTTGGCCGCGCGCTCGCGGAATTTCTCGCGG
>JAHEDO010000015.1 GCA_024641185.1 Burkholderiaceae bacterium
GGCACCGGCACCGGCACTGGAACGGGCACCGGCTCGACGGGCGGACAATCGACCTTATCCGCGGCCACCACAGACGGTGTATGGACACTGACCGTGCAGCACGCGACCGGTGCATTGCAGGCCACAGACGGAAAGATCGCCCTCGACGAAAGCCTGCGCCTGCGCAACGTCGGGACATGTGCGTCCGGGCCGTGCCTGTCGGTGGGCGGCGCAAGCTACGCGGATGCGGGAAGCGATCCTTACGTGAGTTGGGGACGCTGGACGAGCGGTACCATCAAGGTCGATGGCAAGGATTACCAGCTACGCACGAACGAGAGCGTGCACTACCTGGTGGGCGTTCCCACCGTAACCATGCCGACGAGCGGAACCTTCAACTACGGGCTCGTCGGTGCAACGAGCCCGACGGTGAGCGACGGGTCGATGGCGCCGGGCTCGTTCAGTGGCCACGCCGTGGTGCACTTCGCTCCAGCGATGCAGACGCGGGTCGGGATCCAAGGGCAAGTCACGATGTCCAACGGTAATTACAACTTCTCGACGCCGGGCGGGCTCGGCAACGTGGCGCGCACTGGCATCGGGCTGGATACCTCCAACACGTTCTCCGGCACGATGCAGACGCAGCCGAATGCGGGCGGCGGCAATTTCAGCTGTGGCTCGGGAGGATGTCAGGTGCAGCTGCAGGGAAACTTCCTCGGGCCGGATGCAGCACGGATCGGCCTGGGTTACTCGATCACCAACCCTGCTGCGACCGGCACGACGATTTCCGGCGTGGGTGTTCTCGCGAAGTAGCGATCCCGAATGGCAGGCGGTACCCGCGGCGTAGAATGGGTCTCGCCGACGCCGCGACCATCTGAATCTGGCACCGGGTGCATGCTGGTCATGCTGCGGCGGCATCGGGACCCTCGATGAACCAGGCCATCACACTTGCACTTCCCGCTTGCCAAAGCGTCCCGCTCGAATTGACGCGGGCGGACTCGCGCCGCGATTTCACAATTCACGCACACTCGGCGCAGCAGCGCGCGCGTCGCGACCGTTTCGCGAACTCCGGCTAGCACTCGCAGTCATGGCTACTCGCCCCATGGAATTCGTCGCGGAATCGGTCGACAACGAGCGTCTGGCCAACTTTTGCGGCGCGCTGGACCAGAACCTGCGACAACTCGAGGAGGCGTTCGACGTGAGGATCTCGCGCCGCGGCGACAGCTTCGGAGTCGAAGGCCCCCCGATCGCCGCGCGCCACGCGCTCGCCGCGATCCGGCACTTCCTCGCAATGGCCGACCGTGCGCTCACGCTTGACGACATCCAGCTCGGACTGGTCGAGTTGAAGGCCGAGGCGCGTGGCGTGAAAGCGCCGTCGCAGGACGACGAGTCGCCGGTCCTGCACACTCGCCGCGCGGATCTCCAGGGCCGCACGCCGCACCAACGCGAGTACCTGCGCGCCATCCTGTCGCACGATGTCACGTTCGGCACCGGCCCGGCAGGCACCGGAAAGACGTACCTCGCGGTGGCATGTGCGGTCGACGCGCTCGAGCGCGACGCGATCAAGCGCATCGTGCTGACGCGCCCGGCCGTCGAGGCCGGCGAACGGCTCGGCTTCCTGCCCGGCGATCTGGCGCAAAAGGTCGACCCCTACCTGCGTCCGCTGTATGACGCGCTCTACGACCTTCTGGGTTTCGAGCGGACCGCACGAATGTTCGAGAAGCAGGCAATCGAGATCGCACCGCTGGCCTACATGCGCGGGCGCACGCTGAACCATTCCTTCGTCATTCTCGACGAGGCCCAGAACACGACGCCCGAGCAGATGAAGATGTTCCTCACCCGCATCGGGTTCGGGTCGAAAGCCGTGGTCACCGGCGACATCACCCAGGTCGACCTGCCCAAGGCGACGGTCTCCGGGCTGATCGAGGCGCGACGGATCCTGGGCGGCGTCCGAGGGATCGCGTTCACCGAGTTCGACAGTTCAGACGTCGTGCGCCACCCGCTGGTGGCGAGGATCGTTGACGCGTACGAGCGCGACACGCGCAACGCCTAGGGCTTGATCGCCGGCCCCGATCCGTGCCCGCGCGCAAACAGCCAAGAAACGCCGCCGACACGCCCGCGGCGCCAACGCTCGCGCTCACCGTCCAGCACGAGGAGAGCTCCCCGGGCTGCCAGGTCTCCCGGGCTCGGCTGCGCCGATGGATCGCCGCCGCGCTGCAGCGCGACGCGCGGATCACGCTTCGCTTTGTCGGCACGCGCGAAGGGCGAGCGCTGAACCTGGCCTACCGGCACAAGGATTACGCGACCAATGTGCTGACGTTCAACTACGACGACGCGGACACGACGACGAACGTCGCGGACATCGTGATCTGTCTGCCAGTGGTCCGACAGGAGGCTGCCCGGCAGCAAAAGCCGTTCGATCATCACCTGGCCCACCTGGTGATCCACGGAACCTTGCATGCTCAGGGCATGGAGCACGACGACGAGGTCGAAGCGCAGGCAATGGAGGGCCTCGAGGCCGCATTGCTCAAGCGTTTTCGCATCGGCGACCCCTACCTGCCGAACGCGGCACGCAAGCGCAAGGGCTGAAACTCAAGGCAGCGGGCGCGGCTGCCGGCCGCAGGCAGCCGCGCCGCGTCGGCGTCGGGACGCCGCGCAATCGCCGTCCCGATGTTTTGCCGGAGCGCCGAGTTCGGTTATCCTCGATCCACCCGAACAACCTCCGGACCCCAATGGCGGAGCCACCGCCGGGTGGCGAGCCCAAACGCTCGCTGCTCGAACGTCTATCGGCGCTGCTGCTACGCGCCCCCGAAGACCGAGCCCAACTGCTGGCCTTGTTGCGCGAGTCGCACGACCGCGAACTGCTCGACGCCGATGCGCTGTCGATGATCGAAGGCGTGCTTCAGGTGTCGGAACTCGCCGCGCGAGACATCATGGTGCCGCGCGCCCAAATGGACGTGATCGACGTCACGCAGCGCATTGAAGAATCCCTGCCGCATGTGATCGAGACCGCTCATTCGCGCTTTCCCGTCATCGAGAGCGAACGGGACAATGTGATCGGCATCCTGCACGCCAAGGATCTCCTGCGGCTCTATACCGTCGACCCTCCGGAGCTTCGCGATCTGCTTCGCCCTCCGGTGTTCATCCCCGAGTCCAAGCGCCTGAACGTGCTGCTGCGCGACTTCCGCGCCAATCGCAACCACATCGCGATCGTCGTCGACGAGTACGGCGGCGTCGCCGGTTTGATCACGATCGAGGACGTGCTCGAGCAGATCGTCGGTGACATCGAAGACGAATTCGATTTCGACGAGGAAAGCGACCATATCGTCGCTGCGGAACCCGGACCCGCCGGCGAGCGCTATCGGGTGCGCGGAATCGCGACGATCGAGCAGTTCAACCGGATGTTCGGCACGAACTACTCCGACGAGGACTATGACACCGTGGGCGGCCTGATCACCGAGCACTTCGGCCGTGTGCCCAGGCGCGGCGACCGGGTCACGCTCGAGGGCATCCGCTTCGACGTGCTGCGCGCCGACGGGCGCCAGGTGCAGTTGCTGATGGTGGAACGGGTTCCAGAGGCGCGCGCGGCGGATGGCTCGGAGCCGGAGGCCTGAGGGCGCGCTGCCGCGTGTCCTCGCGGGCGCGGCCCTCGGCGGGCTGCACGCGGCGAGCTTCGTCCCGCCGCTGAACCATTGGTGGCTGCAGATCGGCACCTTGTCGCTGCTGATCGCGATGACCTTGCCCGACGCAGACCGAGTGCCACGCCACCGGATGCTGACCGTTGCGTCTTTCGGTTTCGCCTGGTTCGCCGGCGGTCTGGCCTGGCTTCACACCAGCATGCACGTCTACGGCGGCATGCCGTGGGTACTCGCGGCGGCCGCCGTTGCGCTTTTCTCTGCGTATCTGGCCGCGTTTCCCGCGCTGGCCGTCGCCGTTGCCCACTGGGTCGTCCTCGCACGCCGTCCGAGGACGCTGAAAGGATCGGCTCCGGGCGCGGCATTCGCGCACCCGCTCGCGCTCGCCGGGTGCTGGGGGCTCAGCGAGTGGCTGCGCGGCTATCTGTTCACCGGCTTTCCGTGGCTCGCGAGCGGCTACGCTCACGTCGACAGTCCGTTGGCGGGGTTCGCGCCCTGGCTGGGCGTTTACGGAATCGGTGCTCTGGCCGCGCTGGTGGCTGCGCTGCTGGCGGTAGCGGTGCTTCACGCGGCCGACGGCGCGCGGCGAGCGATTTCCTTAATGAGTGCCGTATGCGCCGCGGCGGTGCTGCTCGCGGGCGCGGGGCTCGCCCGGCTCGAACTGACCGAGCCCGACGGATCACCCGTCTCCGTGCGGCTCGTACAGGGCAATGTCCCGCAGCAACTCAAGTTCGACCGCGATCGCTCGATCGCCGCGATGAACGACTATGCGCAAGCGTTCGAGTCGAGCCGTGCCGCATTGACCGTGATGCCCGAGACCGCCTGGACCCTGCCCTGGAGCGCGACTCCGCCGGATCTGACGGCCAGAATCCTGCGAGCCGCCGCGCGCAACGCTTCGGCGGTCGCCATCGGCATGCCGCTGCCGAGCGCCCGCATCTCGCCGTCGAACGACAGTTTTCGCTACACGAACAGCGTCGCGCTGATTACGGCCGCCCCTCGAGCGGACTCTGGAGCAGCACCCGTCGCCGACCCGGCCGCGATCGTCGCGCGTTACGACAAGCGCCATCTGGTGCCGTTCGGCGAGTTCATCCCGACGGGCTTCGCGTGGTTCGTCGCGCTGATGGACATTCCGCTCGGCGAATTCGCCCGGGGTGTCCAGGGCCAGCCCCCCTTCGCCGTCGCGGGGCAGCGGTTCGCCTTCAACATCTGCTACGAGGATCTGTTCGGCGAGGAACTGCTCGAGGCGATCCGAAGCCCTGGCAATGCGACTGTGCTGGTGAACGTCAGCAATATCGCCTGGTTCGGTGACTCGCAGGCCCTGCCGCAGCACCTGGCGATCGCGCGCATGCGAACGCTGGAAACCGGGCGACCGATGCTGCGCGCGACCAACACCGGCGTGACCGCGGCGATCGATCATCGGGGCCGCGTCGTTGCGCAGTTGCCGTACTACGAGAACGCGACCCTCGACGTCACCGTGCAGGGCACGAACGGCCTGACGCCCTTCGTTCGCGCGGGCAACGCCGCAGCGCTCGGCTGCTGCCTGATGTTCGTCGGCCTCGCCTGGGTCGCCAGCGGCGCTCGCGGCGGGCCGAAAAAGTTAAAATAGCGGGTTATTCCACGCCCCCCGGGCCAGCACGATGCTCAGCTTTCAGCAAGTCATCCTTCGACTGCAGGACTATTGGGACCGACAGGGTTGCGCCCTGCTGCAGCCCTACGACATGGAGGTTGGCGCCGGCACGTTCCACACCGCGACCTTTCTGCGCTCGATCGGACCGGAACCCTGGCGGGCCGCGTACGTGCAGCCGTCGCGGCGCCCGAAAGACGGACGCTACGGTGACAACCCGAACCGCCTGCAGCACTACTACCAGTACCAGGTGGTGCTGAAGCCGTCGCCGCCCGACATCCTCGACCTGTACCTCGGATCGCTGAAGGCGCTGGGAATCGACCCGCTGGTCAACGACATCCGCTTCGTCGAGGACGACTGGGAGTCGCCGACGCTGGGCGCCTGGGGTCTGGGCTGGGAGGTCTGGCTCAACGGCATGGAAGTGACGCAGTTCACCTATTTCCAGGAGGTGGGTTCGCTGAAGTGCCAGCCGATCACCGGCGAGATCACCTATGGGCTGGAACGGCTCGCGATGTACCTGCAGCGTGTCGAGAGCGTCTACGACCTGCAGTGGACCGAAGGCATCAGCTATCGCGACGTCTTTCACCAGAACGAAGTCGAGCAGTCGACGTACAACTTCGAGCACTCCAACGCCGAGATGCTTTTTCGCCATTTCAGCGAGTACGAGGGAGAAGCCAAACGGCTGCTCGCCGCACACCTCGCGCTGCCGGCCTACGAGATGGTCATGAAGTGCTCGCACACCTTCAACCTGCTCGACGCGCGAGGCGCCATCTCGGTGACCGAGCGCGCCGCCTACATCGGACGCGTGCGACAGCTCGCCAGGGCCGTCGCGCAGGCCTACTACGATTCACGCGAGCGCCTCGGCTTCCCGATGCTCGCGCCCGCCGCGAGGGCCGCCTGAGATGAGCGCGCGCCCGCTGCTGATCGAACTGTTCACCGAAGAACTGCCGCCCAAGGCCCTCAAGCGGCTGGGCGAAGCCTTCGCCGTTGCGATCGTCGACGGCCTTCGCTCGCGCGGCCTGGCCGGCTCGGCCGATGAATTCCGCGCGTTCTGTACGCCGCGCAGGCTCGCGGTCCGTGCGGAGTCCGTGCTCGCGCAGGCGCCCGATCGGCAGGTCGAGGCGAAGGGTCCTTCGGTGAAGGTCGGGATCGACGCGCAAGGCCAGCCCACGCAGGCGCTCTCCAAATGGGCCGAGAGGCAGGGAGCCGCCATCGCCGACCTCATGCGCGCGAGCGACGGCAAGCAGGAGTGCTTCTACTACCGGAGTACCCAGCGCGGCGACGCGCTGGCTGCGGTCATCGACGACGTCATCGCCGAGGCGATCGGCAAGCTGCCGATTCCCAAGATGATGGAGTATCAGCTCGCCGACGGCCGCACGAGCGTGAGCTTCGTGAGGCCGGCGCACCGACTGGTGGTGCTGCACGGCACTGACGTCGTGACGGCCAGTGCGCTGGGTCTAGTGTCCGGCCGCACGACCTTCGGCCATCGTTTCCAGTCGACGGGCGAACTGGCGATCTCCGACGCGCAGGCCTACGTGCACGTGCTCGAGCGTGAAGGCCGCGTGATCCCCGACTTCGACACGCGCCATGCGCGCATCGCCGCGATGCTCGAACACCAGGCCAGCGCGCTGGGTGCCTCGCTCGGCGACGCCGAAGGCGTGGCGCCGCTGCTCGACGAAGTCTGCGCACTGGTCGAGTGGCCTGCGGTCTACGTCGGAGAGTTCGAGCGCGAGTTTCTCGAGGTGCCGCAGGAGTGCCTGATCCTGACCATGCGCACCAACCAGAAGTACTTCCCGCTGTTCGATCCCCAGGGCCGGCTGCTGCCGAAGTTCCTGATTGTTTCGAACATGGAAGTGGATGACCCGAGTTTCATCATCGACGGAAACCAGCGGGTCGTGCGGCCCAGGCTGGCCGACGCGCGCTTCTTCTTCGAGCAGGACAAGCGCACCAGCCTGGCCGACCGGGTGCCGAGGCTCGAGGCCGTGGTCTACCACGCCAAGCTCGGCACGCAGGCGGCGCGGGTGGAACGGGTGCGGGCGATCGCGCGAGATATCGCGCACGCGCTCGGACTGGACCCCTGGGCGAGCGACCGCGCGGCAATGCTCGCGAAGACCGACCTGCTGACCGGTATGGTGGGTGAATTTCCCGAGCTGCAAGGGATCATGGGCTGCTACTACGCGCGCCATGACGGCGAGCCCGAAGAGGTGGCGCTCGCGATCGAAGAGCACTATCGACCGCGCTTCGCGGGCGACGCGCTGCCGCAGACCGAGACCGGCACCGTGGCCGCGCTGGCGGACAAGCTGGAGACGCTCGCGGGCATGTTCGGCATCGGGCAGCTGCCGACCGGCGACAAGGATCCTTTCGCTCTGCGAAGGCACGCGCTGGGGGTGATCCGGATGCTGATCGAGAAGCAGATCGAGCTGCCGCTCGACAAGCTCGTCGGCATCGCGTTCGACGCGTTCGCCGGCCACGTGTCCGAAGCCGGCGCAGAACTCGCATCCTTCATCCACGAGCGGCTGGCGGGCTATCTGCGCGAGCGCGGCTTCACGGTTCAGGAAGTCGACTCGGTGGTGTCGCAGCGTCCCGCGCTGCTCGCACTGGTCCCCGCGAGGCTTGCAGCAGTGCGCGCCTTTGCCGCGCTGCCCGAATCCGAGAGCCTCGCCGCAGCGAACAAGCGAATCGGCAACATCCTGAGAAAGGCGGGCGCTATCCACGCGGTCGCGTGCGATCCGAAGCTGTTCGCGGACGATGCCGAGCGCGCGCTGGGCGCCCAGGTGGACGCGCTCGCCCCGCTGGTGGAACGCGCCATTGCCGAGCGGGACTTCACCGGCGCGCTCACGGCACTCGCCGGAGCGCGTTCCACAGTCGACCGCTTCTTCGACGAGGTGATGGTCATGGTCGACGACGAACGGCTGCGCGCAAACCGGCTCGCGCTTCTTGCGCAACTGCACGCGATGATGAATCGCGTGGCCGACATCTCGAAGCTCTCCGCGTCGTGAAGCTGATCATCCTCGACCGCGACGGCGTCATAAACCACGACAGCGACGCCTACATCAAGGGGCCGGACGAATGGCGCCCGATCGCCGGCAGCCTCGAGGCGATCGCTCGCCTCTCCAAGGCGGGCTATCGCGTGGTGGTCGCCACGAACCAGTCAGGCGTCGGACGCGGGCTGTTCAATCTCGCGACGCTGGCGTCGATCCACACCAAGATGCACCAGGCGGTGACGGCCGCCGGCGGCCATCTGGACGCGATATTCTTCTGTCCGCACGCGGCCGATGCCCGCTGCCACTGCCGCAAGCCCGAACCCGGAATGCTCGAGGAAATCCTGCGCCGCTTTGACGTGGAGGCCGCATCGGTCACCACAGTCGGGGATTCGCTGCGCGACCTCCAGGCGGCAGCGGCCATCGGAAGCAAGCCGGTGCTGGTGCTGACCGGCAAGGGCCAGAAGACGATGCAGGCGGGCGGCCTGCCGCCGCAGACGCTGGTGCGGGTCGACCTCGCGGCCGTCGCCGCCGAGCTCGCGCCCTAGGGTCGCGTCACACTGCCTTCTTGACGACGAATCGAGACGATGCCCGCGGCACGCTCCGTCCTCTTCCTCCTGTTCCAGACGGTCACCGTCGTGCCGGTCGCCATCGGTTGCCTGTTGTGGGCGCCGCTGCCGCTGCATTGGCGCTATCGGTTGACCATCGGCTGGCCCAGGATGGTGATCTGGGCGGCCAGGGTCTTCCTGGGTATCCGACACGAGGTCCGCGGCGCGGAGAATCTGCCCGACGAACCGGTGATCCTGCTGTCCAAGCATCAGTCCACCTGGGAGACGCTGTTCTATCCGACGTTCATGCCGCGCGAACTCTGCTATGTGTTCAAGCGCGAGCTGCTGTACCTTCCATTTTTCGGCTGGGGAATCTGGCTCCTGGATATGATCCACATAGACCGTCGCAACGGCGTCGACGCATTCGAACAGGTGGTCCGCCAGGGCACGCGCAAGCTGGCGCAGCGCAGCTGGATCATCATGTTCCCCGAGGGCACGCGAACCCGGGTCGGTGCCCAGGGTCGATACAAGCGCGGGGGCGCGCGGCTGGCTGTGCGCACCGGTACGCCTGTGGTGCCTATCGCGGTGAACTCGGGCGAGTGCTGGCCGCGCAACGCCTTCATCAAGAAGCCCGGGCTGATCACGGTGTCGATCGGCAGGCCGATCCCGTCGGCGGGCAAGTCGCCGGTCCAGCTGAGCGAGGAAGTAGAGCGGTGGATAGAGGGTGAAATGCGCCGCATCAGCCCTCACGCCTATGCCGACGCGCCGGCGACGGCCGCGGCGCCGACCGGAACGCGCTCCGCATGAGCCGGCTCGGACGGCTGACCAGGCAGCTCGCGGATGCCGCGCTGCAGCTGACGCTGCCCTTGTTCGACGCGAATGCCGCCCCACCCGTCGTCACCCGACAGGGCACGCGGGTCATCCGCCTCGAAGGCCGGTTCGTCGAGTATTCGATGCGCCGCTCGCGGCGGCGAACGATCGGCCTGGTCATCGACGATCGGGGACTCGCGGTCACCGCTCCGCGCTGGGTCTCCCAGGCCGAGGTCGAGGCGGTCCTGAACGAGCGCGCGAACTGGGTGCTGCGCAAACTCGTCGAGTGGCGCGAGCACGCCGCGCGGCGCGATCGCATCGCGATCCGCTGGGAGCACGGTGCCGCCGTCCCCTTTCTCGGCGAAACGCTGACACTCAGCATCGAGCCTTCGCACGCCGGCTCGGCCTTGCGCGACGGCACGATGCTGCGGCTGGCGCTGCCGCCGGGCGCCGGCCGCGAGCAGATTCAAGACACCGTCCAGGGTTGGATCCAGCAGCAGGCACGCGCCTGCTTCGGCGAACGCGTCGCGCGCTTCTCGCGGCAGCTGGGCGTCGCGCCGAAGCGGTGGTCGCTGTCTTCGGCGCGCACGCGCTGGGGAAGCTGCAGCGCAGACGGGTCGATCCGCCTGAACTGGCGACTGATGCATTTTCCCGAAGAGATCGTCGATTACGTAATCTGTCACGAGCTCGCGCATCTGAAGGAACTCAACCACGGGCCGGTCTTCTGGCGCACGGTCGGAGAACTGTTCCCCGAGTATCAGCGGGTTCGCGACCTGCTGCGTACCTATCCCGACGACGTGACGATCAGCTGAGCGTCCGACGTGCTCCCGCGGACCCCGTGTCCCGGGATCGAGCCCCATCACCAACAGGAGAAAATTCAGTCATGCGAATTCTTCACACGATGCTCAGGGTCGGCGACCTGAAACGCTCGATCGACTTCTACACACACCTCATGGGAATGAAGCTGCTGCGTGAGACCGATCGCCCGGAACAGAAATACTCGCTCGCCTTCGTGGGCTACGACGACGAGTCGAAAGGCGCCGTCATCGAACTCACCTACAACTACGGTGTCGACCGGTACGAGATGGGCGGCGCGTTCGGACACGTTGCGATCGAGGTCGACGATGCCGCCGCGACCTGCGACCGCGTCCGCGGCGGCGGAGGCACCGTCACACGGGAGGCCGGGCCGGTGAAGGGCGGGACGACGGTCATCGCGTTCGTCCAGGACCCGGACGGCTACAAGATCGAACTTATCGAGCGACGCCGAGGCTGAACCGGTGCGCGCCGCGCCGCGTCAGCCTGACCGCGCGGATCTTGCCGCGGCCAGGCGCCGCGCGAGCGTCACATAAGTCTCGACGGGCACCGACTCGGGCCGATCGGTCGGCGAGATTCCAGTGGGCTCCACTCCGTGCGTCGCGAGCCATGGCAGCAGTGTGTTGCGCATCATCTTTCGCCGCTGCCCGAAGGCCGCCGCGAGCAGTTCCGAGAGCAACGAGGGTGCGACCGCGGCCGGCGCGCGGCGGGGAAGCATCCGTACGATCGCCGAGTCGACGCGAGGCGGCGGATCGAAGGCCTCGGGCGGCACCTCGAACAGCAGCTCGACGTCGTAATAGGCCTGCAGCAGAACCCCCAACCGCCCATAGCTCGCGCTGTCCGGCGCCGAGACGATCCGCTGCACCACCTCCTTCTGAAGCATGAAGTGCTGGTCGATCACCGATTCGCGCGCCGAAAGCAGGTGGACGAGCAGCGGACTCGAGATGTTGTACGGCAGGTTGCCGACCAGCCGAATCGGCCCGGCGGCCGCGAGCGCGTTGAAGTCCAACGACAGCGCATCGGCCTCGATCAGGGTCAGGCGATCGCCATAGCGTCTGCGCAGCCCCGCGATCAGGTCGCGATCGATCTCGATCGCAGTCATCGACGGAATCCGGCGCAGCAGCGCGTCGGTCAGGGCTGCGAGACCCGGTCCGATCTCGACCAGTCGCTCGTCCGCGCGGGGATCGATCGCCTCGACGATCGACTCGATGATTCCGCCGTCGACCAGAAAGTGCTGGCCGAAGCGTTTCCGTGCGACGTGCCCCATCGACGACCGGCCTCAGTGTCCGCTCACGCCAGGCGCTCGCCCGGTCGGGTCAATTCTCGCGATACTCGACGTAGGCGCGATCTCGGACCTGACGCAACCAGTCCTCCAGTGCTTCCTGGGTGCGACGCTCTCTCAAGGCCTGACGCGCCGCCGCCCTCAGGCGTTCGGGCGATGCGGTGTCGGTGCGGCGCTCCAGAACCTGTATCAGGTGATACCCGAACTCGGTGCGGACCGGCTCGCTGATTTCCCCTGGTTTGAGGGCGTTCATGGCATTCTCGAACACGGGCACCGTATCGCCGGGATACACCCAACCGAGGTCACCGCCGCGCCCCGCGCTTCCGTCGATCGAATACTGGCGCGCCATGTCCCCGAAGTCGGCCGCGCCCGACACGACCCTCTCTCGGATCTGGCGAAGCCGGCGCTGCACCTCGGGCTCTGGCACCAGTTCGCTCGGTCGCATCAGGATGTGGCGTGCGAGGGTCTGCTCGATCGGTTGAGTGGCGAGTTTGCCCAGCCCGGCCTCCTTGCGCTCGAGCAGCTTGAGCACGTGGAACCCGTTGGGACTGCGCTGCAACGGGGCTGTCTGGCCCGGCTGAAGCTTCTCCACCGCCGACACGAACAGCGGCGGCAGCCGGTCGGCCGGGCGAAGGCCGATCAAGCCACCGCTCATCGCATCCGGCGCATCCGAGAAGGCGGCCGCGAGCCGCGCGAAATCCGCGCCAGCCGCGATCTGCCGAACGATTTCCTCCCCGCGCAGTCTCTGCCGCTCGATCTGCTCGGGGGATGCGCCTTCAGGGATACGCAGCAGTATCTGCGCGATGCTGTACTCGGGCGGTGCCGTGACCGCGTCGCGCTGCTCTGCCAGAAATGCGTCGATATCGGCCTCGCTGATCTGCACCCGGGCGTCGACCTCGCGCTCGCGCAGCCGCGCGATCAGCATCTCCGAGCGCAGGTCGTCGCGGAAACTCGCGATGCCGATGCCGTCCGCCTCGATCCTTGCGCGCAGCTGCGTCGGGGTCAGGCGGTTCTCCTCGGCAATTCGTGCGAATGCGGCGTCAAGCTGGCCGTCATCGACGCGAAGCCCCTGTTCGCGCGCGAGCTGCGACAGTGCCCTGTCCATGATCAGCCGCTCGAGCACCTGCTTGCGAAACACGTCGGGCGGGGGCATCTGGATATTTTGGCCGCGAAGCTGGCGCTCGATGGAGCGCTCTCGCGCGGCAAGCTCGTTGGCCGTGATCACGTCGTTGTTCACCACCGCAATGACGCGGTCGAGCTCTTTCGGCGATGCGGCATTCGGGCCACCAGGCGCCTTCGAGCCCGTGCCCGTCTGGGCCGGACTCAGTGCGCACCAGAGCGCCACGACGGCGATGAGCGTGGGCGCGAGAATTCTTTGGAGCATTCTCATTCGTATCCGAAAAAGCGCGACGGCGGCTGGGGGCGATCGAACGGCAGCTGATAGCCCGGGATGTTCCGGCGCAATATATCAAACGGGTCGGTGCCGATGCGGGCCAGTCCGTTGAGCTCGAGCTGAATGAAGAACGCCGAGGTCGTTTGGGCATTCGCCGTCGCGAAGCGGTGCACCACGAACCGGGTCGTCCAGCAGTCGGCGTTGTACTCGAAGCCGAGCACGCCCTCGATCACGCCCGGCGTGGCCTCGGTGAGCAGGCCGGTGCTCGGGTCGAGCGCCTGTTTCAGCCAGGAATAGTTGATCCGCCCCAATGCGTTCCATTGCGGCGCCAGCGGCCATCGCCAGGAGCCGTCGACCTGTCCGATCTCCTCGCTCAGATAGCGCACGCCGGCATTCAGGATCCGGCCGTCGGGCGGGAGATATCTCCAGAGCAGGCTCAGCCGTGGCAGCTTGCCGTCGCCGACGCTGTACTGGAATCCGCCGTCCACGCTCATGCTGCGGCTGAGCTGCGCCGACGCCGCGAGCAGCATGTCGGAGCGTTTGTCGGTCCGAGGCACGCTCCCCGGCATCGTCACCCGCTGGTCGGAGAAATACAGGCGCTGCCCCAGCGCGAATCGAAGGGTCTGCCCTCCGTCGGCCGGCTCGATGAGGCGCGAGACGACCGCGGCGGTCAGCTGATTGACGTCGGCAATGCGATCGTTGCCCAGGTAGGTGTTGTCCGAGAACAATTGCGCGAAGTTGAAATCTGCCGTGCCGCTGTCGAACACCGGAAAGGCGTCCTGGTCGCGGTACGGCGCGTACGCGTAGAAGAGCCGCGGCTCCAGCGTCTGCGTCATGTCGCGGCCGAACAAATTCGTTGGTCGCTCGAACACGAGCCCCGTGTCGAGCGAGAACACCGGAATCGAACGGTTCAGCGAGGTCGGCTCGCCAGGGTTGATGTCCAGCTGATAGGTGGCAAGGTTCACCCCGAGTCTTGGGACGACGAACCAGCCCGGCCGGCGCACCGGGTACGACAGACTCGGAATCGCCACGAGTCGCACCCCAGCGGCCGACTCGAGAAACGGCTGGCGGAACAAGGTCGCGTCGACGAACATGTCGGCGTCGAAACCGCGCAGGTCGCGTCCGGCCCAGGTGGCCCGGACCTGCGGCACGCGATCGTAGGGCGGCGACTGGCGCGCGTCGAGAATGTTCTGATAGCGCGACGCACGCACCACCACGCCCCAGCCGCCCAGATCGCGGGCTGCCATGAAGTCGCGCGGCAGCGAACGCTCGGCGCTCGACAGGATCGAATTCGAGTAGTCGACGAAGTAATTGTCGTCGGAGACCCGCTTCATGTTCACGACGCCGCTCCAACCCCCGACGTTGGTGAACGTCTGATTAAGGCTCTCGAAATCTCGGCTGGTCCCGGTGAGCGCATCGCTGGGCGTATACGCGAAACGCAGATCTCCGAGCGTGCGCGGCTCCAGGAATCGCAACTGGCCGCCGAGCTGCACCCCTCGGCGCTGCATCAGGCGCGGATACAGCGTGAAGTCCCTGTTCGGCGCGATGTTCCAGTAGTACGGAACCATCAGCTCCATGCCGGAGCGCGAGGTCACGGCGAAGGTCGGCGCGAGCACGCCGCTGCGGCGCTCGTCGCCCAGCGGAAACGCAAAGTACGGCACACCCAGGACCTTTCGGTCCTTGAAGATCAGCCCGGCGGAGCGCCCGCTGCCTTCCTGGCGCCCTTCGTCCAGCAGCAGGGACTCGGCGCGCAGATACCACGCCGGATCCTCGGCCCTGCAGGTCGTGTAGGTGGCATCGCGCAGCGCCACGCGCTCGGGCCCCAGAAACTCGACCTCGGCCGCTCGTCCGCGTCCACCGTAGAGCGGCAGATAGTAGGACGGCGAAGTGACGACGCCCTCGTTCGCGTCGATCTTCAACTGCAGCGTCGTGCCGGTGAACACGTTACCGTCCCGGACCACACGCACGTCGCCGACCGCGACCACTTCGTCGTCCTCGGCGTAGTAGGTGATGCGCTCGCCCCGCACCACGGTGCCGGCACGCCGCAGCTCGCCGTCGCCGTTCAGCGTCACTTCGCGATTGCCCCTGCCCGACAGCGTGTCCGCGCGCCCGTAGAGCGGCCGCCCCTCGACGATCTGCGCCGCCGACTCACTCAAGCGCTCGTCCAGCCGCAACACGAATGCCTCGTCGCCCGCCGCGTGCGCCGGCACACAGAAGGCGGCCGACAGCAGGACGGCAAACCGTAGAGGGTATGAGGCCATGTTCGTCAATCTCTTATTATAGGAGGCACCGTGGGCGCAAGTGCCCGCGCCGCATCCCACCCAATGAGCACATCGCCGACCCCCTCCCGCATCGATGCCGACCCGCGACAGCGACTTCTGGCCGACTGGCTCGCGACGCTGCCCGACGACTACGCGCTCGCGATCGAAACGCTGCGCCCGGCCTCCAGCGATGCCAGCTTCCGGCGCTACTTCAGGATCGACAGCGGCAGCCCGAAACACCCGACGCTCATCGCGATGGACGCGCCGCCACCGATGGAGGATTGCCGGCCGTTCGTGCATGCGGCCCAGGTCTTCGCAAGCAGCGGCATGACGGTGCCGCGGGTGCTCGAGTCCGACCTGCCGCGCGGCTTCCTGCTGCTCGAGGACCTCGGCAGCCGTGTGTACCTCGACGAACTCGACGAAGCCCGAGCCGACGCGATGTACGCGGACGCGAGCCGGGCGCTGGTTTGCGCGCAACTGGCCAGCCGTCCCGGCGTGTTTCCGGACTACTCGCGCGAGTTGCTGCTCCGCGAGCTGATGCTCTATCCCGATTGGTACGTCGCGAAGCACAAGGGCGTGGAACTCGGCTTCGCACAGCGCGAGTCGCTGACGAGGGCGTTCGACCTGCTGCTCGAGAACAACCTGGCGCAGCCACGCGTCCACGTGCACCGCGACTACCATTCGCGCAACCTGATGGTGCTCGAGGGCGACGCCAACCCCGGCGTCCTGGACTTCCAGGACGCGGTGTACGGACCGATCACCTACGACCTGGTATCGCTGCTGCGCGACGCATACGTGAAGTGGCCCGAGGAGCGGGTGCTCGACTGGGCGATCCGGCACTGGGAACGCTCGCGGCGCGCCGGTCTGCCCGTGTCCCGCGACTTCTCCGACTTCTACCGCGATTTCGAGTGGATGGGGCTGCAGCGCCACCTCAAGGTGCTCGGCATCTTCGCGCGGCTTTACCGTCGCGACGGCAAGGACCGCTACCTGGCCGACCTGCCGCTGGTGCTCGAGTACGTGATCTCGGCCGCCTCGCGCTACACGGCGTTCGCCCCCTTGCTCAAGGTCATCGAGCAGGTCGAGGGCCGCACGCCCCGCGTCGGGTACACCTTCTGAGCCCGTCCACGGCCCGCGTTCCGACGATACCCATGCGCGCGATGATCCTCGCGGCCGGCCGCGGTGAGCGGATGCGCCCGCTCACCGACACCTGCCCGAAGCCTCTGCTGCCGGTCGGTGGCAGGCCGCTGATCGCATGGCATCTCGACGCGCTGGCCGCGGCGGGTATCCGCCAGATCGTGATCAACCACGCGCACCTGGGATCGATGATCGAGCAGGCGCTCGGCGATGGCGCCCGCTGGGGAGTCTCGATCGCCTATTCGCGCGAGCCGCGGGCCCTGGAGACCGCCGGGGGAATCGCCAACGCGCTGCCACTGCTGGGCGAGGCGCCCTTCCTCGTCGTCAACGGCGACGTCTGGTGCGACTTCGATTTCCGCCGCTGCACATCGATTGCAGCGCAGATGAGCGCATCGGACCTGCTCGCCTGGTGCGTGCTGGTCGACAACCCGGCCCACCATCCCGAAGGCGACTTCGGTGTCGAACGAGGCATGCTGTCGATCGACGCGCAGCCCAGGCGCACGTTCAGCGGAATCGGCGTCTACGCGCCGGGCCTGTTCGAATCGATTCCCGCCGGACGCAGCGCGGCGCTTGCCCCGCTGCTTCGCCAGGCGATTTCGCTGGGCCGGGCGGGCGCCGAATACCATTTCGGGCGATGGGTCGACGTGGGCACCGCCGAGCGCCTTGGCGAACTCGATGCACAATTGCGTTCGGAGGTCTGACATGCAACCGTTTGTTCATCGACGCGAACGCCTGGCGCAACAGATTCGCGAGCGCGGAGGCGGCGTCGCAGTGGTGTTCACCGCCCCGGAAGCGCTTCGCAACCGCGACAGCGAATACCCGTATCGCTGGGATAGCTACTTCTACTATCTGTGCGGTTTTCCCGAACCAGAGGCGGTGCTGGTAATGGCCGTCACCGCCGAGAAGACCGAATCGCTGCTGTTTTGCCGTGACAAGAATCCCGAGCGCGAGATCTGGGACGGGTACCGGTTCGGACCAACCGCCGCCGCGCAGCGCTTCGGCTTCGACGCCGCGCACCCGATCTCGGAACTCGACGAGAAGCTGCCCGGGCTGCTCGCCGACCAGCCGGCGGTCTTTTTCATGCTCGGCAGCGACCTCGAACTCGACGCGCGCATGCTGCGCTGGCTCGGCGCGGTGCGCGCCCAGGCGCGCGCCGGCGTCTCGGCGCCGTCGCAGGCAATCGACATCCGTGCGCTGCTCGACGAAATGCGCCTGGTCAAGGACGCTGACGAGGCCGCAGTGATGCGGCGCGCGGCAATCATCTCGGCCGCCGCACATGTGCGGGCGATGCAGCGCACCCGCGCCGGAATGCGCGAGTACGAGGTCGAGGCCGAATTGCTGCACGAGTTCCGTCGCAACGGCTCGCAGTTTCCGGCCTACGGGTCGATCGTCGCGGGCGGCCGCAACGCCTGCGTGCTGCACTACCGCGAAAACTCGGAGGAACTGCGCGACGGCGACCTGCTGCTGATCGACGCCGGCTGCGAACTCGACGGGTACGCCTCCGACATCACGCGCACCTTCCCGGTGAACGGGCGTTTCAGCGCGCCGCAACGCGCGCTCTACGACGTCGTGCTCGCCGCGCAGGCGGCAGCCGTCGATACGACGCGTCCCGGAGCGCGCTTCATCGACCCTCACGATGCCGCGGTGCGTGTTCTCACCCAGGGAATGGTCGATTGCGGACTGATCGCGGGCAGCGTGGACGGCGCCATCGAATCGGGCGCGTACAAGCGGTTCTACATGCACCGCACGAGCCACTGGCTCGGCATGGACGTGCACGATTGCGGCGAGTATCGGGAGCCCGGCGAGCCGGGAACGGGAGACACGCGCCCGTGGCGCGTGCTCCGTCCGGGCATGATCCTGACCGTAGAGCCGGGCATCTACGTCCAGGCCGCGGCGGACGTCCCCGAGCGCTTTCACGACATCGGCATCCGGATCGAGGACGACGCGCTGGTCACCGACGAGGGCTGCGAGATCCTGACTGACGGCGTGCCCAAAGCCGCTGACGACATCGAAGCCCTGATGCGCTCATGACTGAAGACGCACCGAGCCGGCCACCCGCAGTCTCGCGACGCTCGCGAGTGCGCGTCGTCGGCAGCGGCCCGGTCTCCATGGCTTTCGCGTGCTTCGCGTGCCGCCAGGGCATCGCCCCCGATCGCATCCTGCTCGATCGCGCGCCCGGCCCGCCGCCGCCGGCACTCGCGGGTCGCGCGCTCGCGCTTTCGCTGGGTACCTGGCAACTGCTGGCGCGGATCGGACGCCTGCCGCGCGCGGCGCCGATCGGCACCGTCGAGGTGACCGTCAGCGGCCTGCCCGGCCGAGTGCGACTCACCGCAAGCGAGCTGGGCGTCCCGGCGCTCGGCTACGTCGTGCGCTACGCCACGCTCGTCGAAGCGCTCGAACGCGGCGTCGCCGCCGCCGGTCTGATGTACACGGTGCCAGGCGGCGACGGCGCGAACCTCGGTTCGCCGTCGACGCCGAGCGCGCCCGCGTCCGGGTCGAGCACCGAAGGCGCGATGCTCGTCGTGCATGCGGAAGGCGACACCGGCAGCGACGTCTCGGAACTGGCGTTCGCGCAGAGCGCGCTGCTGGCCGAGGTCGAAGTCGAAGTCGAAGCCGACCATGCCACCGGGCCGCTTCTGCCGGCCCACGAGCGCTTCACCGTCGCGGGTCCGCTCGCGCTCCTTCCGTTGCCCGAACCCCGCAGGTACTCGCTGGTCTGGTGCGCATCGCCCGAAGAGTCGCAGCGCCGCGCCTCGCTCGCGCCGGAGGCCCTCGCCGCGGAGCTGCAGAGCGCCTTCGGCTGGAGCCTCGGCCGACTGTCGTTCTGGAATACCCCGATCGTCGCGCCGATGGTGCGCAAAGCGCGCCGCCGCATCGCCGGCGACCGCGAGGTCTGGATCGGCAACGCCGCGCAGGCGCTGCATCCTGTTGCGGGACAGGGATTGAACCTGGGCGTGCGCGACGCCTTCCTGCTGGCCCGCTGCCTGGGACAGGCCGACGCCGATCACGCGGACGAAACCGTCGCGCTCGCGAGCTATGCGCGAACGCGGCGCCTCGACCGCTCTGGAACGATCGCGCTGACCGACACGCTGGCGCGCATCTTCTCGATCCGTCCGCTGCGCCCGCTGCAATCACTGACGCTGACCGCGCTCGATCTGATGCCTGCCGCCAGGGCGACGCTGGCACGCCAGTTCATGTTCGGCTTCCGGTGAGCCGCCGGTGTTGCGCTGCACATTTCTTGTGCAGCCGCTTTTTCGTTAGAATTTGCCTCCCCATCCGGCGCGGTCCACCGCGCCGTTATTCATTGAGGATGCATTCCGGATGAACATCGGCCCACATCAGCTGCGCAACCGGGTGTTCGTTGCGCCGATGGCGGGCGTCACCGATCGTCCGTTTCGCCAGCTCTGCAAGTCGCTCGGTGCGGGTTACGCGGTGAGTGAGATGGCCGCCTCGAATCCGCGGCTGTGGGCGAGCGTGAAGACTTCGCGCCGCACGGACCACGACGGCGAGATGGAACCGAAGGCGGTCCAGATCGCGGGGGCGGACCCCGAAATGATGGCGGAGGCGGCCCGCTTCAACGTGGATCGCGGCGCGCAGATCATCGACATCAACATGGGATGCCCCGCAAAGAAGGTCTGCAACCAGCTGTCGGGGTCCGCGCTGATGGCTGACGAGCCGCTGGCGCTGGCGATCGTCGAGGCGGTGGCTTGCGCGGTCGACGTGCCGGTCACCGTCAAGATGCGGATCGGCCCTACACGCGAGCGGCGCAACGCGGTGCGGCTGGCCCGCCTGGCGCAGAGCGCAGGCGCGGCGATGATCACGGTCCACGGCCGCTCGCGCGCCTGCGGCTTCAATGGCGCAGCCGAGTACGACACGATCGCCGAGGTCAAACAGGCGCTCGACATCCCTGTCGTGGCCAACGGCGACATCGATTCGCCGCGCAAGGCCGCGCAGGTGCTGGCTTACACCGGAGCCGACGCGGTGATGATCGGCCGGGCCGCCCAGGGCCGTCCGTGGATCTTTCGCGAGATCGCGCACTTCCTCTCAACTGGCGAGGAACTCGCGGCGCCGGGCCCCGACGAAGTCCACCGTCTGCTTCGCGCGCATCTGCTTGACCACTATGCCTTCTACGGCGAATTCGTCGGCGTGAGGACTGCGCGCAAACACGTCGGCTGGTACATGGCCGGCTCGCGCGCCTGGGGGCTGGTAAAAGACGACTTCAATGCGATCGAGGACGCCGAGCTGCAACTCGGGGCGATCGGGCGTCTGTTCGAGCAGGAATCGATGCGGCAGGATCCCGGTCGGCCGTCCGGGAGCCCAGTCGACGAGAAGAAGTACGAGCGGAGAAGCGCTGCATGACGAAGCCACACACGATAGACGAGGCCGTGACACGCAGTCTCGAAAAATATTTTCGTGACCTGGAAGGCACTCAGCCCGCCTCGATCTACGAGATGGTCCTTCGCGCCGTGGAGCGTCCGATGCTCGAAGTGGTAATGCGTCAGGCCTCGGGCAACCAACTGCGCGCCAGCGAGATGCTGGGCATCAACCGCAATACCCTGCGCAAGAAGCTGCAGCTGCACGGGTTGCTCTAGTTCCCCGTCGCCGCAGGACACGCATCACAGTCGCATCCGAATCCACGATACCAACGACGCCCGGGAGGCGTGCCCAGAATGACACAAGCGGCCAGAACTTCAGTGACCAGGGCGCTGATCAGCGTATCCGACAAGACTGGCATCGTCGAGTTCGCGCGAGCGCTCGCCACGCTGGGCGTGCAGCTGTTGTCCACCGGGGGAACCGCGAAGCTGCTCGCGCAGTCCGGCCTGACGGTCACCGAGGTGTCCGACCACACCGGCTTTCCGGAAATGCTCGACGGCCGCGTGAAGACATTGCACCCGACGATTCACGGCGGCCTGCTCGCGCGGCGCGATGTGCCTGAGCACATGAGCACCATCGAGGCGCACGGCATCGCGCAAATCGACCTGCTGGTCGTGAATCTCTATCCGTTCGAGCAGACCGTGGCCCGACCCGACTGCACACTCGAGGACGCGATCGAGAACATCGACATCGGCGGGCCGGCGATGGTGCGCTCGGCCGCCAAGAACTGGCGCGGCGTTGCGGTGCTCACCGATGCCGCCCAGTACCAGACGGTGCTCGACGAACTCGCGCGCGACGGCGGGCTGTCCGACCAGACGCGCTTCCAGCTCGCGGTGGCCGCGTTCAATCGGATCGCAAACTACGACGCCGCGATCAGCGACTACCTGTCTCGAATCCGCACCGACGGCAGCCACGCCGAGTTTCCAGAGCAGGCCAACGGCTGTTTCGTCAAGCTGCAGGACCTGCGCTATGGCGAGAATCCGCACCAGCGCGCCGCGTTTTACCGTGACCTCTACCCGGCGCCCGGCTCGCTCGTGAGCGCGCGCCAGATCCAGGGCAAGGAGCTTTCGTACAACAACATCGCCGACGCCGACGCGGCTTGGGAGTGCGTGAAGAGCTTCGACACCCCGGCGTGCGTGATCGTCAAGCACGCGAACCCCTGCGGCGTGGCGGTGGGCGCGGACTGCACGCAGGCATACTCGCGCGCCTTCTCCACCGATCCCACGTCTGCCTTCGGCGGCATCATCGCCTTCAACCGCCCGCTCGACGAGACCGGTGCGCAGCTGGTGGCCAAGCAGTTCGTCGAGGTGCTGATCGCTCCCGCGTTCACCGACGGGGCCCGCGCGGTGTTTGCGGCCAAGACCAATGTGCGCGTGCTCGAGATTTCGCTCGACGGCATCAAGCCCGACGGTCGCAATGCCTGGGAGCGCGGCCGCAACGCAATGGACGTCAAGCGCGTGGGCTCGGGGATGCTGATGCAGACCGCCGACAATCGGGAGCTGCGGCGCGAAGAACTCAGCGTCGTCACCAAGCGGGCACCGACGCCTCAACAGGTCGACGACCTGCTGTTCGCCTGGCGGGTCGCCAAGTACGTGAAGTCCAATGCGATCGTCTTCTGCGGCAACGGCCAGACGCTCGGCGTTGGCGCGG
>JAHEDO010000194.1 GCA_024641185.1 Burkholderiaceae bacterium
AGAATTTCGTCGTCGGTCTCGCCAAGGCCGACCATCAGCCCGGACTTGGTCGGCACGCCGGGCACGCGCTTCTTGAACTCGGCGAGCAGTTTCAGCGAGTGGTGGTAGTCGGATCCGGGCCGCGCTTCCTTGTACAGCCTCGGCACCGTCTCGAGGTTGTGGTTCATCACGTCCGGCGGCGCGGCCTCCAGGATCGCGAGCGCGCGGTCCATGCGGCCGCGGAAGTCGGGCACCAGCACCTCGATCTTCGTCGCCGGCGACAGCGCGCGCGTGCGCTGGATGCAGTCGACGAAGTGCTGGGCGCCGCCGTCTCGCAGGTCGTCGCGGTCGACGCTGGTGATCACGACATACGAGAGCTTGAGCGCCGCGATCGTCTTCGCAAGATTCTCGGGCTCGTTCGGGTCCAGCGGATCGGGCCGGCCGTGGCCGACGTCGCAGAACGGGCAGCGCCTGGTGCACTTGTCGCCCATGATCATGAAGGTCGCGGTGCCCTTGCCGAAACATTCGCCGATGTTCGGGCACGACGCTTCCTCGCAGACCGTGTGCAGCTTGTGCTCGCGCAGGATGTCCTTGATCTCGTAGAAGCGCGTGTGATGCGAGCCCGCCTTCACGCGGATCCACTCGGGCTTCTTGAGCACCTCGCCCGCGGGGGCGATCTTGATCGGAATGCGGGAGGTCTTTTCGCCCGCCTTCTGCTTGGCGGTGGGGTCGTAGCTGGGCTTCGACGCGAGATCGTCGGTCGGCTTCATCGGCTGGAGGCCGCCGGGGGTTGCCCGCACGGCCGAATCGGATGTCGGAACCCGAAGTCTAGCCGAGGCCGCCCGGCGGGCGCGCCGGCGGGCTCAGATGGGCCTGCAGGCGCAGCGCGAGGCGATCCGCGACGACCTGGGGGTCGGCAGCTACGCCGAGCTGCGCGAAGTCCACGGTTCGCAGCCCCGGATACCCGCAGGGGTCGATCCGTTCGAAGGGCTCCAGGTCCATCGCGACGTTCAGGGACAGCCCGTGATAGCTGCAGCCGTTGGAGATCTTGATGCCGAGCGCGGCGATCTTGGCGACCCCGGCGAAACGCCCTTCGCCGCCCGGCAGCGGCACGTACACGCCGGGGGCCCCGGCGACCCGGCGGCCGTCCAGCCCGAACTCGGCCATCGCCTGAATGATCGACTGTTCGATCCGAAAAACGAGTTCCTTGACCCCGATGCCCAGCCGGCGCAGATCGATCAGAGGGTAAGCGATCACTTGTCCCGGGCCGTGGAAGGTGACCTGCCCACCCCGTTCGGTCCGGATCACCGGAATATCCCCGGGATCCATCAGGTGCTCGTCGCGCCCGGCCAGGCCGAGCGTGAAGACCGGCGGGTGCTGCAGGAGCCACAGTTCGTCGGGGGTGTCCGTCCCGCGCGTGCGCGTGAACTCGCGCATCGCGTCGCGGGTCTGCAGGTAGTCTGCGAGCCCGTCGAAACGGCGCAGGGCCGGTGGCCCGGCGGCCGGGACGTCGGGGCGGTCGGGACGGGCGGGACGGTCGGGGGCGGGCATGGGTCAAGCGTACGCCGTGGCGCGTGCCGCCCGACGGGCCGCGATCCGCAGGTACAGATTGTTGGCTATCAGTGCCGCGACCACGACGCTCGCGCCGACGAGTTCGCTCGCACGGAAGGTCGCCCCCTGCATCGCGCGCATGGTGAAGGTGATCACCGGCATCAGGTTGAGCAGCAGCATCGCGTTCAGCGGGCCGATCCGCCGGCTGCCCGCGTTCCATAGAAACATGCCGGCGATCACCCCGAGCAGCGCCAGATAGGCGAGGCGCCAGCCGTGCTGCTGCAGCGTCTCGATGCGCGGAAACTGCGCGCCGCCCAGCGCCAGCGCGATCAGCCAGACGATGAAGATCGCGCCCAGCGCGGTCAGGCAGGTCAGCGCGGAGATCCGCAGCGACGACCAGCCCTGCAGGCGCTCGGTCATCAGCGTGTACGCGACCCAGGCGGACGCGCCGAGGATCACCAGCGCGTCGCCGAGCAGCTCTCTCGGACTGGTCCGGATCAGTTCGCCGAGTCCCGCGCCACCGTGGGTCACCACGATCGCGACGCCGAAAAACGCTGCGATCAGGCAGGCGACGGTGAACGGTGCGAGCCGCCTGCCTCCGCCCAGCCACTGCGCGATCGCGGTCATCGCGGGTTGCAGAGCGATGATGATCACCGCGACCTCGGGCCGCGTCAGCGACAGCCCGACGAACACGAGCAGCCCCGAGCCTGCCATTCCGATCACGCCGGCCATTGTCACCAGCCGGGCGCGTCCGGTGGGCACGAGGCTCGCGATTCCCTCTCGCAGGCCGAGCACCACCAGCAGGCCGGCGACCGCGACCGCGTAGCGCACCAGCGTGATCGTGTAGCCGTCGAGATCGGCCATCGCGTTCTTGGCGATCGGCAGCTGGGCACCCCACAGCAGCACCGCGGTGAGCGTCAGCAGGACACCGGTGACGGAAGGCGGGTTCAAGCGGGCGGCGCGGCCTCGGTCGCGCGCGTGCTCGCGCTCGTGCACGCTCTTGCTCTTGCTCTTGCGCTCGTGCTCGTCACAGAACGATGCGCACCAGAGGATGCTCGCTCAGCGCGGTATAGAGCGACTCGAGCTGCTGGCGCGACTGCAGGCGGACGACGACGGTGAGGCTCAGGTAGTTGCCCTGCGACGAGCTGCGCAGTTCCATGTCCGCCGGGTCGAATCCGGGCACGTGCTCGCGCACGAGGTCGGCAATCGCCTGGGCGAAGCCGTCGACCCGTCTGCCCATGATCTTCAGCGGAAAGTCCACCGGGAATTCGAGCAGCTGCTCGAGCCGGTCGAATACCCCGGGATCCGACATCGTTCAGCCGCGCTTGGCCGCCTGGTAGGCGGCATAGAGTTTCGCGTAGACCGGGCCGGGCCGGCCGTCGCCCACCGGCCGGCCGTCCAGCGACGTGATCGGAAGGACTTCGCGCGTCGCCGAACTCAGCAGCAGCTCGTCGGCCGAGCCGACCTCTTCGCGGGTGATCCTGCGCAGTTCCAGCGGCAGGCTCGCGCCGGCGCACAGTTCCTCGATCAGGCCGACGCGGATCCCTTCGAGCACCAGGTGGTCGCGCGGAGCGCCGAGCACGGTGCCGTTGCGAACGACCCAGATGTTGCTCGCCG
Source organism: Burkholderiaceae bacterium (assembly GCA_024641185.1). Taxonomy (GTDB): domain Bacteria; phylum Pseudomonadota; class Gammaproteobacteria; order Burkholderiales; family Burkholderiaceae_E; genus Quisquiliibacterium. The sequence continues at coordinate 3,148 of JAHEDO010000194.1, forward strand.
AGCCCTCGGTCATGTAGCCGTCGCGGAACATCACGCACTCGAACGCGCCGGCCTCCACCGCGGCCTGCCGCGCGAGCACGTTGCCCAGCAGCGAGATCGACTTGATGTCGCAGTGCAGCCAGCGTTCGTCGGGCAGCGTGATCGCCGCGACCCCGGTCTCGCGCAGCGCAGAGGGCAGCGCGACGAATTCGCTGGACATCGCGAACACCGTCGGCGCGACCCCCTTGGGGAACGCGTGGTCGCGCTTGGCCACGCCGCGGGTGACCTGGATGTAGATGAACTGGTCGCTCCACGGGTGGCGGGCGATCAGCTCACTCACCAGCGACGTCCAGCCGGCGTCGTCGCGCGGATTCTGGATGCCGGTCTTCGCCAGGCTGCGCGTGAGCCGCGCGAGGTGCTCGGGCAGGCGAAACGGCCTGCCGCCGTAGACCGGCACGACCTCGTAGATGCCGTCGCCGAAGATGAACCCGCGATCGAGCACGGGCACGCGCGCCTGCGACAGCGGAAGGAACTCACCGTTCAGGTAGGCGATCTGTTCTGGAGTGCTCATGCGGGGTCTTTCTGCGGTGTCGAGGTGGATTCCGCCGCATCGGCGGCGGCTGCGGCCGGCGGCGGGCTCGGATGACGCCGCATCACTTCTCGAACCAGAGCCGGATCGTATCCCAGGCGCGCCCGACAAACCCTGCCTCGGGAACCTCGGACAGCGCGATCAGCGGCCGCTCGGCGAGCAGCTGGTCGCCGAGCTTCACCCGCAGCGTACCGATTCGCTGGCCCCGGGTGACAGGAGCCACCAGCGGCTTGACCCGCTCGATCTCGGCCTTCACAGACCCTGCCTGGCCATGCGGAATCGTGACGATCAGGTCCTGCGCGACCCCGCCCTTGACCTCCTTGGCCGACCCCTTCCAGACCTCGTAGGTCGCCGCCGCCTGATCCTTCGCGAACACGCGAACGCCGTCGTAGTTCTGGAAGCCGTAGTTCAGGAGCTTCTGCGATTCGATCGCGCGCGCCGACGCCGATGCGGCACCGAGCACCACGCTGAGCAGGCGTCGCTGGAAACCGCCGCCCGGCTGCTCGCGCTTGCTCGACGCGATCAGGCAGTATCCGGCCGCTTCGGTGTGCCCGGTCTTCACGCCGTCGACGCTGGGGTCGATGAACAGCAGCCGATTGCGATTCGGCTGGCGGATGTTGTTGTAGATGTACTCCTTCTGCGAGTACAGACTGTAGTTCTGCGGAAAGTCGCTGATCAGCCGCGACGCGATCGTCGCGAGGTCGCGTGCCGTCGTGTAGTGCTCGGGGTCGGGAAGTCCGGTCGCGTTGCGGAAGTGGGTGTTCTTCAGGCCCATCCGCTGCGCTTCGCGGTTCATCTGCTCGGCGAAGGTCTCCTCGGTCCCGGCGAGCGCTTCCGCGAGGACAATCGACGCATCGTTGCCCGACTGGATGATCATGCCGTGCAGCAGCTCGTCCACCGTCGCAGGGCTGGCCGGGTCGACGAACATCCGCGATCCGATCGCACGCCACGCAGCCTTCGAGACCGCCGGGCGCTGGTCCAGCGCGAGCCGCTTGTCGCGGAGCGCGGCGAACGCGAGATAGGCGGTCATCAGCTTGGTCAGCGACGCCGGCTCCACCTTCATGTCGGGCTCCGACGACGCCAGCAGCTGTCCGCTGCTGACATCCAACAGGAGCCACGAGCGCGCGGCGATGGTCGGCGGGGGCACCTGCGCGAACGCCCATTGGGTGACGATTGCGAGGAGAAGTGCGGCGAAGAGTCGAGTCGGTCTGGTCATTGCTGCTGCGGCGGTATGTCGGCGTCGGCCAACCCCGGGGAAGGGCGCGGCCTCGCGAGATCGGATACGAAGTGAAGCGCCGGCCCGTTGGCCGGCGCGACGTGGAACCTGGATTATAGACGCCGCGCCGACGGCGGGCGGTCAGCGCCCGTCGTGCGCTTCGCCGCGCACCCACTCGCTGACGAGGCGCTTGAGCAGCGGCAGCTTGCGGTGGAAGAAGTGGTCCGCGCCCGGAATCACGACGACCGGAATCTCCTGCGGCCGGGCCCAGTCGAACACCGCCGCCAGCGGCACCACGTCGTCGGACTCCCCGTGCACCAGCAGTGTGCGGGCACCCACTGTACTGACGGAGAAACGCGACACCGCCGGGGCGACCAGCACGACGCCCTGTGCGGCGCGTCCCTGCTGCGCGAGCGCCTCGGCGACGCGGCTCTGCACGAAGGCGCCGAACGAGAATCCGGCCAGCAGCAGCACCGTCGGCGCGGGCTTTGCCGCCGGGGCGCCGGGCCGCGTCGCGGCACCGGGCGCGGCGGCGGTCGAATCGGACGCTTCGCGCGTCGCCGCGTCGACGACCGCGAGCAGATCGTCGGTCTCGCCTCGGCCCTCGTCGTGCACGCCTTCGGACGCGCCGACGCCGCGGAAATTCGGTCGCCAGCAGCTGTAGCCCAGCGCAACCAGCGCGCGCGCCATCGTCTGCACCACCTTGTTGTCTCGCGTGCCGCCGAACAGCGGGTGCGGGTGCGCGATCACGGCGACGCCGACCGCAGCGCCGATCGGCCGGTCCTGCGCGACGTCGATCACGCCGGCCGGGCCGGCGACGGTCGTGATCCGAGTGCCGGAATTCATTCCAGCCGAAGGCGCTCGACGGGCTTGCCGTTGACCAGGTGGGACTCCACGATCTCGTCGATGTCGTGCTCGTCCACGTAGGTGTACCAGACCCCTTCCGGGTAGACCACGGCGACCGGACCCTGCTCGCAGCGATCCAGGCAACCCGCCTTGTTGACGCGGACCAGCCCGGGGCCGGAGAGGCCGAGCTGCTTCACCCGGTCCTTGGCGTAGGCCTGCAGGCGCTCCGCATCGCGCTCGGCGCAGCACTCGCGGCCGTCGTCGCGTCGGTTCAGGCAGAAGAAGATGTGGTGGCTGTAGAAACTCATC
>JAHEDO010000195.1 GCA_024641185.1 Burkholderiaceae bacterium
GACCGCCTCCTGCGGCATTCCCGTCCACCTGACCGGCACCGGCGCGAGACCAGATGATCTCCAGCCTCCTCGTCCAGCTGCTCAACGGCCTGTCGGGCGCGTCCACGCTGTTCCTGATCGCGGTCGGCCTGTCGCTGATCTTCGGCGTCACGCGGATCGTGAACTTCGCGCACGGCTCGATGTACATGATCGGGCTGTATGTCGCGTATTCACTGGTCGAGCGATTCGGCGCCGGCCCGCTCGGTTTCTGGGGCGCAGTGCTGCTGGCCGCGGTGGCGGTCGCGCTGCTCGGGGCGCTGATCGAGTTCACCGTGCTGCGTCGCGTCTATCACGCTCCCGAGCTCTTCCAGCTGCTCGCGACCTTCGCGGTGGTGCTGATCCTTCGCGACGCGGCGCTGTGGGTCTGGGGGCCCGAGGATCTGCTCGGGCCGAAGGCGCCCGGCATGAAGGGCGCGGTCCAGATCCTCGGCCGGGCGTTTCCGCAGTACGACCTGTTCATGATCCTGGTCGGTCCGGCGGTGCTCGGGGTGTTGTGGCTGCTGCTGCACCGAACGCGGCTCGGCGTGCTGATCCGCGCCGCGACGCAGGATCGCGAGATGGTCGGCGCGCTCGGCGTGAACCAGGCGTGGCTGTTCACAGGCATCTTCGCGCTGGGCTCGGGACTCGCGGCGCTGGGCGGCGCGCTGCAGCTGCCGCGTGAGCCGGCCAACCTCGCACTGGACCTGACGACGATCGGCGACGCCTTCGTCGTGGTGGTGGTGGGCGGCATGGGGAGCATCCCCGGCGCCTACCTCGCAGCGCTGATCATCGCGGAGATCAAGGCGCTGTGTTACGGGCTCGGCGCGGTCGATCTGTTCGGGGTGTCCTTCTCGTTCTCCAAGCTCACGCTCGTGGTGGAGTTCCTGGTGATGGCAGCGGTGCTGATCTGGCGTCCCTGGGGCTTGCTGGGCCGGTCCCAGGGCGAAGTGCGCAGCGCCGCCGCGGTCGAAGCGCCGATGCGCCTGCTCGGCGCGTCGGCGACGCGCTGGGTCTGGCTGCTGCTGGCGGGCCTGCTGCTCGTGCCGATGGCGAGCGCGCAGTTCCCGTACGCGACGGTGCTGCTGATCGACATCCTGATCGCGGTGCTGTTCGCCGCGAGCCTGCACTTCATCATGGGTCCGGGGGGCATGCACTCTTTCGGTCACGCCGCGTATTTCGGTCTGGGCGCCTACGGTGCGGCGCTGTTCCTCAAGGGCCTGGGCGCGCCGATGGAACTGGCGCTCGTGCTGGCGCCGACGGTCGCGCTCGCCGGTGCCCTGCTGTTCGGCTGGTTTGCGGTGCGGCTGTCGGGCGTGTACCTGGCGATGCTGACCCTGGCGTTCGCGCAGATCGTCTGGTCGGTGGTGTTCCAGTGGGACGAGTTCACCGGCGGCAGCAACGGCCTGGTGGGCATCTGGCCGTCGGAGCGTTTCGCGTCGAAGAGCGCCTACTTCTATCTGACGCTCGTCTTCGTGGCCGCAGGCGTCTGGATGCTGCGCCGGATCCTGTTTTCGCCGTTCGGCTACGCGATGCGCGCGGGGCGCGACTCGCCGCTGCGTGCCGAGGCCACTGGCATCGACGTGGTCAGGGTTCACTGGGTCGGTTTCGCGATCGCAGGGCTGTTCTGCGGCATCGCCGGGGCCCTGTTCGCGTTCGCCAAGGGCTCGATCGCGCCGGAGGCGATCTCGGTGGGGCGCTCGGTCGACGGGCTGGTGATGGTGCTGCTCGGCGGCGTGCAGACCCTCGCCGGGCCGGTCGTCGGCGCCGCGGTGTTTACCTGGTTGCAGGACACGATCATCCGCGCGACCGACTACTGGCGGGCGCTGCTGGGGCTGATCGTCCTGGTCCTGGTGGTCGCGTTTCCGCAGGGCATCGCGGGAGGGCTGCTGGCGCTCGTCGCGCGGCTGCGCCATCGCGGGGCCACCGGTGAGGAGGCGCAGTGAGCGCGCCAGCGCTGCTGTCGGTGCAGGGACTGCGCAAGTCGTTCGGCGGCGTGCAGGCGGTCGACGACGTCGGCTTCGAACTGCGCCGTGGCGAACTGCTCGCGATGATCGGTCCCAACGGCGCGGGCAAGTCGACCTGCTTCAACATGATCAACGGCCAGCTCGCGCCCGACGCGGGCCGGGTGCTGCTGCACGGCGCGGACATCGCGGGGCGGCGACCGCGCGAGATCTGGCGCATGGGCGTCGGCAGAACTTTCCAGGTCGCCGCGACCTACGGGTCGATGACCGTCGTCGAAAACGTGCAGATGGCGCTGCTGTCGCATCGCCGCGAGTTGTTCCGTTTCTGGCCGCGAGCGGCCGCGATGCATCGCGACGAGGCGCTCGGCCTGCTCGGACAGGTGGGGCTCGCCGACCGCGCCGACGATCCGTGCAGCACGCTCGCCTACGGCGACATCAAGACGGTGGAGCTCGCGGTCGCGCTGGCGAACGCGCCGAAGCTGCTGCTGATGGACGAGCCCACCGCCGGAATGGCGCCGCGCGAGCGCAACGCGCTGATGGCGCTGACGCGGCGGCTGGTCAAGGAAATGGACATCGGGGTGCTGTTCACCGAGCACAGCATGGACGTGGTGTTCGCGCACGCGGACAGGATCATGGTGCTCGCGCGCGGGCAGCTGATCGCCCAGGGGGCGCCGGAAGCGATCCGGGCGGATGCCAGGGTTGCCGAGGTGTACTTCGGCAGCGGCAAGCTGGTGCAGGCAGGGGGCGCTGCGAGCGGATCCGGCGGCCCGGCACGCGACTCGCGCGACTCGGCGCGTGGCTCCGGCGGCCCTGCGGGAACGGCGAATGGCTGAGCCGCTGCTGCAGATCGACCGGCTGAGCGCGTTCTACGGGCGCGCGCAGATTCTCTTCGACGTGAGCCTGTCCGTCGGACGCGGCGAGGTGGTCGCGCTGATGGGGCGCAACGGCGCCGGCAAGACGACGACGATCCGTTCGATCATGGGACTCGTGGACCGCAGGCGAGGGCGCGTGCGTTACGACGGCGCCGACGTGACGCGGCTGGATGCCTACCGGATCAACCGGCTCGGCGTGGGCTGGGTGCCCGAGGACCGGCGCATCTTCACCGAACTGACCGTGCTCGAGAATCTCGAGGTCGGACGCCGGCCGGCGCGCCCGGATGCGCCGGCCTGGAGCGTCGAGCGGCTCTTCGATCTGTTTCCGAACCTGCGCGAGATGCCGGACCGGCCGGGCGGCAGGATGAGCGGCGGCGAACAGCAGATGCTGACCGTGGCGCGCACCTTGATGGGAAACCCGCGGCTGGTGCTGCTCGACGAGCCTTCGGAGGGCGTCGCGCCGCTGATCGTCGAGCAGATGGCGCAGATGATCGGCGAACTGAAGAAGGAAGGGCTGGCCGTGCTGCTGTCCGAGCAGAACGTGCAGTTCGCCGCGGCGGTCAGCGACCGGGCCTACGTGCTGGAGAAGGGACAGGTCCGCTTCGAAGGCTCGATGCACGAGCTCAGCGAGAACGAAGAGATCCGGCGGCAGTACCTGACGATCTGACGGCGGGGTGCGCCCGCGAACAAAGGAGTCGACATGGCAGGACCAGTGGTGAACGAGACCTCCGGCAAGGTGGTGATCCGCAACGTGGGCCTGATGCTCTCGGGCGACATCGACGCGCCGATCCTGGACGCCGACACGATCGTCGTCGAGGACGGCACGATCCGGGCGCTCGGCAAGGAAAAGGACTGCGACACCGGCGACGCGCGAAGGGTCATCGACTGCCGGGGAACGGCGCTCGCGCCGGGGCTGATCGACTCGCACGTCCATCCGGTGTTCGGCGACTGGACGCCGCGCCAGAGCCAGCTCGGCTGGATCGAGTCCTGCATGCACGGCGGCGTCACCACGATGATCTCCGCGGGCGAGGTGCACCTCCCGGGCAGGCCCAAGGACGTCGTCGGAGTCAAGGCGCTCGCGATCACCGCGCAGCGCGCCTTCGACGGCATGCGCGCGGCCGGCGTGGGGGGCGGCGTGAAGGTGCTCGCCGGCGCGCCGGTGATCGAGAAGGGCATGGTCGAGCAGGACTTCGCGGACATGGCGGCCGCGGGCGTGACGCTGCTGGGCGAGATCGGGCTCGGTTCGGTGAAGGCCGGAGACGAGGCGCGCACGATGGTCGCCTGGGCGCGCAAGCACGGCATCCAGAGCACGATCCACACCGGAGGGCCGTCGATCCCGGGCTCGGGGCTGATCGACGAACACGTGGTGCTCGAGGCGGACGCCGACGTGATCGGCCACGTCAACGGAGGGCACACGTCGCTGTCGTACAAGGCGGTGTGCACGTTGTGCGAAAAGAGCTCGCGGGCGCTGGAGATCGTGCACAACGGCAACGAACGCATCGCGATCCTCACCGCGAAGCACGCGATGGAACTGAAGTGCCCGCACCGGGTGATCCTGGGGACCGACGCACCCGCGGGTTCCGGCGTACAGCCGCTCGGGATCCTGCGTCTGATCGCGCTGATCTCGTCGCTGGCCGACGTTCCCGCCGAGATCGTGTTCGGTTTCGCCACCGGCAACATCGCGCGCATGCGGCGCCTTCGCCAGGGGCTGATCGAGCCGGGCCGTCCGGCGGACTTCGTGTTCCTCGACAAGGCGCAGCACTCGGCGGGGCGTGACCTGCTCGACAGCGTGCGCCTGGGCGACATCCCGGGCGTGGGGATGGTGATGATCGACGGGGTCGTGCGCTGCCAGCGCAGCCGCAACACGCCGCCCGCGACCGAGGTACCGGTGATCGTTCAGTGAGCGAAGAGGTCACGCGCAAGCGCCGCGACCGCGAGGCGACCCGCGGCCGGATCCTGAAGGCGGCCACCGCCGAGTTCTCGCGCCACGGTTTCGCCGGCGCGCGCGGCGAGCGGATCGCGCAGCGCGCGCGCTCCAGCGAACGAATGCTCTATTACTACTTCGGCAGCAAGGAAGGACTGTTCCGCGCCGCGCTCGAAGCGGTGTACAGCGCGCTGCGCGACGCCGAACGCGGCCTGCGCCTGGACGAGCAGCCACCGCTCGAGGCGCTCGACGGGTTCTGCCGCTTCGTCTGGCGGTACTACGTCGACCACCCGGAGTTCATCAGCCTCGTCAACACCGAGAACCTGCACCAGGCGCGGCACCTTCGCAAGTCGGCAAGGGTGCACGAACTCGTCTCTCCGGTCGTCGGGATGCTCGCCGAACTGATCGCGCGGGGCCAGCGCGCCCGGGTGTTCCGCAGCGGCATCGATCCGGTGGAGCTCTATCTGGCGATCGCGTCGCTGGGCTACTTTCTGCTGTCGAACCAGCACACGCTGTCGGCGGTGCTCGACCGCAAGCTGCGCGACGTGGCGAATCTGACGCGGCACTGGCAGACCAGCGCGGACATCATCCGCCGCTACGTCGCCGCCTGAATCCCGCTCGCGTCGCGGTACTCGCGAAGGGTCTGTTCGACCAGGCCTCGCACGGTCGCCACGGCGCGGACCCCCGACACCGAGTGTCCGGCGCTCCAGACGTCCTTCCAGCGCTTCGCGCCGGTTCCCTCACGGGCTTCGATGCTGAAGTCCTGCGCGATGTCGATCGCGCCTCGCGCGGGCAGGTTCTGCGGGTCGAGTCCGGCGGCCACCAGCGAGGGTCGCAGCATGCTGGTGGGCAGTCCGGTGACCGCGCTGGTGAGCAGGACGTCGTCCATCGACGCGTCGACCAGCATGCGCTTGTACCTGGGGTCCGCGGCGCTCTCGTCGGTGGCGATGAAGCGCGTCCCCATGTACCCGAGGTCGCAGCCGAGCGCCTGCGCCGCGAACAGCGCGCAGCCGTCGGAGATGCCGCCGGCCATCACGATCGGCCCGTCCCAGACGGCGCGTACCGCGCGCGCAAACGCGAACGGGTTCGCCCAGCCCGTCTGCCCGCCGGCGCCGGCCGACAGCAGCACCAGCCCGTCCACCCCGGCCTCGAGCGCCTTTTCCGCGTGGCGCATCGACGCCACGTCGGCGAACACCAGGCAGCCCGCGTCGTGCAGCGTCGCGACGACGGCCTGCGGCGACCCGACGCTGGCGATCACGAGTTCCGCTTGCGCAGCGATCACGGCG
>JAHEDO010000196.1 GCA_024641185.1 Burkholderiaceae bacterium
GTCGCCGGGCGCATCATCCCTCCGACGCGCGGATGATCCCGCCGCCCAGGCAGACCTCGCCGCGATACAGGACCGCCGACTGTCCGGGGGTGACCGCCCACTGCGGGGTGTCGAATGCGAGCGAGAAGTGCTCGCCGTGCGCCGCTTCGATCGTGCAGCGCGCGTCGCTCTGCCGGTAACGGGTCTTGGCACCCAGCGCAACGCCGCCCGCGTCGGCGTCGGCATCGGGCGGCGTCCCCGAGATCCAGTGTGCGGCCTGAGCGTGCAGCCTGCGCGACATCAGCCAGGGGTGATCGTGGCCCTGCACGACGTACAGCGTGTTGTTCTCGATGTCCTTGCGCGCGACGTACCAGGGCTCTCCGCTGCCGCCGCGCGTGCCGCCCAGCCCGATGCCCTTGCGCTGGCCCAGCGTGTAGAACGCGAGCCCCAGGTGCTCGCCCACCACGCGTCCGTCGTCGCTGCGCACCGGACCGGGCCGCGTGGGCAGGTAGCGCGAGAGGAATTCGCGAAACGGCCGCTCGCCGATGAAGCAGATGCCGGTGGAATCCTTCTTGCGGGCATTGGGCAGGCCGATGCTGGCCGCGATCTCGCGCACCTGGCGCTTGTGCAGGTGGCCCAGCGGAAACATCGCGCGCGCGAGCTGCGCCTGCGAGAGCCGGTGCAGGAAATAGCTCTGGTCCTTGCTCGCGTCCACGCCGCGCAACAGTTCGCGCGCTGGCGCCGGTGCCCCCCCTTCGCGCCCGGCCCCGGCCTGGCCGGGCACGCCGGGGGTGCCTGGCGCGCCACCGTCCCGGATGCGGGCATAGTGCCCGGTGGCGATCACGTCGGCTCCCAGCCGGATCGCGTGATCGAGAAAAGCCTTGAACTTGATCTCGGCGTTGCACAGCACGTCGGGGTTGGGGGTGCGCCCGGCCGAGTATTCACGCAGGAACTCGGAAAACACGCGCTCGCGGTACTCGGCCGCAAAATTCACCGCCTCGATGTCCACCCCGATCACGTCGGCCGCACTCGCGGCGTCGATCAGGTCCTGGCGGGTCGAGCAGTACTCGTCGTCGTCGTCGTCCTCCCAGTTTTTCATGAACAGGCCGATCACGTTCCAGCCGCGCTGCTTGAGCAGCCACGCGCTCACCGAGGAATCGACGCCGCCGGACAGTCCGACCACGACGCGTCTTCCCTCGCCGTGCGGGATTGCCGCCGCCGGCGCTTCGAGCGCGTTGGGGTGCGTGCTAGACATTGCCGTACTGGCAGCTCGGGTGCGTGAAGATCATCTCGAGCGGATAGCGCCTGCCCACCAGGTAGTCGTCGATCGTGCGCATCACGAGCGGGCTGCGATGCATGTCGGCGCGGCGGCGCACCGCGTCGGTGTCGAGCCACACGGCACGCACGATACCGACGTCGAGCGCGCGCTCGGTATCGTGCATCACGACGCGGCAGACGAATGCAAAGCGCAGGTAGGTGACGTCGATGCCGGTGGCTTCGCTGCGGTAGCGGCTCATGTAAGTGCCGAGAAACGCCACCGGCTCGACGTGATGCGCGGTTTCCTCGAGCGCCTCGCGCACCACCGCCTGCGTCAGGCTCTCGCCCGGGTCGAGGTGACCGGCGGGCTGGTTCAGGCGCAGGCCGTCGCGCGTTTCCTCTTCCACCAACAGGAACCGGCCGTCCTGTTCGACGACCGCCGCGACCGTGACGCTGGGCTTCCAGTAATTCATCGTCCGCGTCCTTTTCCGACTTGTCCGCTCGGAATCCGCCCTCCCCCGATCGAGGGGGCCAAGCGCTTGATTTTACAGATTAATAACTCGGTGCTCGCGGTGCATCCCGGGCGCTGTGCGCGCCGCCCAAAGACCGTGATTCAAGTGTGCTATAAATTTGCGGTTCTTCTACTACTGCCCTCGATTCCGAAACCCATGCGAATCGGCCTTCCAGCAAAGATACTGGGCGGAGAACACCGTGCGGCGGCACCAGCGAAAACCCTCAAGAAATTGACCGCCACCGGCTGTGGGGCATGCGCTTCAGCTTCAAATACCTGAGGAGTCAAGTTCATGGCATTGCGTATCGGAGTTCCGAAGGAAACGGCGACGGGCGAGAGGCGCGTCGCGACCGTACCCGAGGCGGTGGAAAAGCTCGTCAAGCTGGGGTTCTCGGTGGCCGTGGAAAGCGGCGCTGGCGATACCGCGGATTGTGGCGACGACAGTTATCGCGCCGCGGGCGCCGAGATCGTGGACGGTGCGGCCAAGCTGTGGGCAAGCGCCGACATCGTCTTCAAGGTGCTCGCCCCCACTGCTGAAGAGGTCGGCCTGATGCACGAGGGCCAGACCCTGATCAGCTTCATCTGGCCGGCGCAGAACCCGGAACTGATGCAGCAGCTCGCCGAGCGCAAGGTCACCGTGCTGGCCATCGATTCGTTGCCGCGCCAGCTCTCCCGCGCCCAGAAAATGGACGCGCTGACCTCTCAGGCCGGCGTCGCCGGCTACCGCGCCGTGATCGAGGCCGCCAACGCCTTCGGCCGCTTCTTCAATGGCCAGATCACGGCTGCCGGCAAGGTCCCGCCGGCCAAGGTCTTCATTGCCGGCGCCGGCGTGGCCGGCCTGGCTGCCATCGGCACTGCCGTGGGCCTGGGCGCCATCGTGCGCGCCAACGACACCCGCGCCGAGGTCGCCGACCAGGTCGTGTCGCTGGGTGGCGAATTCGTCAAGGTCGACTACGAGGAGGAAGGCTCCGGCGGCGGCGGCTACGCCAAGGTGATGAGCGAGGGCTTCCAGCAGGCCCAGCGCGAGATGTACGCCAAGCAGGCCAAGGAAGTGGACATCATCATCACCACCGCGCTGATCCCCGGCAAGCCCGCGCCCCGCCTGATCACCGCCGAGATGGTAAAGAGCATGAAGCCGGGCAGCGTGATCGTCGACATGGCGGCCGAGCGCGGCGGCAACTGCGAACTCACCGAGCCGGGCAAGGTGGTGGTCAAGCATGGCGTGACCATCGTCGGCTACACCGACCTCAACAGCCGCCTGGCCAAGCAATCCTCCACGCTGTACGCGACCAACCTGTTCCGTCTGTCCGAAGAACTGTGCAAGACCAAGGACGGCGTCATCGACGTCAACATGGAAGACGACGCGATCCGCGGCCTGACGGTGATCAAGGAGGGCGCCGTCACCTGGCCGCCGCCGCCGCTCAACCTGCCGGCTCCGGCGGCCAAGCCGGCCGCGGCAGCGCCGGCCGCCAAGAAGGGGCACGGTCACGGCGGCGACAGCGCGCCCGCGTCGGCCAAGAGCACCGTGATCACGTTCGGCATCGCGGCGCTCGCCTTCTGGTTCGTCGGCGCGAACGCGCCGGCGGAATTCCTCGGCCACTTCACCGTGTTCGTGCTGGCAGTCTTCGTCGGCTACATGGTGGTGTGGAACGTCACACCGGCCCTGCACACGCCGCTGATGAGCGTCACCAACGCGATCAGCAGCATCATCGCCATCGGTGCGCTGGTGCAGATCGCGCCGCCGCTCGCGGCCGGGGGCGCCGAGCGCCCCGACAGCTGGATCCACTGGCTGGCCTGGGTGGCCATGGCGCTCACCGCGATCAACATGTTCGGCGGATTCGCCGTCACGCAGCGCATGCTGCAGATGTTCCGCAAATAAGAACAAGGGAAGCGAATCATGTCCGCAACGCTAGCAACCGCCTCCTATCTCGGGGCGACCATCCTCTTCATCCTCAGCCTGGGCGGCCTGTCCAACCCGGAGAGCTCCCGGCGCGGCAACCTCTACGGCATGATCGGCATGACCATCGCCGTGCTGGCCACGGTGTTCGGCCCGCACGTCACCGCGGCGGGCTATGCCTGGATCATCGGCGCGCTGGTGATCGGCGGTGGCGTCGGCATCTATGCCGCGCGCGTCGTCAGAATGACGCAGATGCCGGAACTGGTGGCGCTGATGCACAGCCTGGTCGGCCTCGCCGCCATGCTGGTGGGCTTTGCCAACTACATCGATCCGGCAGCCTCGTCCGAGTTCACCGGCGCGGCGAAGTCGATCCATGAAATGGAGATCTACATCGGCATCCTGATCGGCGCGGTGACCTTCACCGGCTCGGTGATCGCGTTCGGCAAGCTCTCGGGCAAGATCAGCGGCAAGACCCTGCTGCTGCCCGGGCGCCACTGGCTGAACCTCGCCGGCCTGCTGGTCGTGATCTGGTTCGGGCGCGAGTTCCTGCACGCCGAATCGATCGCCGACGGCATGACGCCGCTCATCGTGATGACCGTGATCGCGCTGCTGTTCGGCGTGCACATGGTGATGGCGATCGGCGGCGCCGACATGCCGGTGGTGATCTCGATGTTGAACAGCTACTCGGGCTGGGCGGCGGCGGCCACCGGCTTCATGCTCTCGAACGACCTGCTGATCGTGGTCGGCGCGCTGGTCGGCTCGAGCGGCGCAATTCTGTCCTACATCATGTGCCGCGCGATGAACCGCAACTTCATCAGCGTGATCGCGGGCGGCTTCGGCAGCGACGGCGGGGCGCCGGCGCCGGCGGGCGGCGTGCAGCCGGCGGGCGAGGTCAATCCGATCCTGGCCGCGGAAACCGCGGAATTGCTGCGCGACTCCAAGAACGTGATCATCGTGCCGGGCTATGGCATGGCGGTGGCGCAGGCCCAGCACACGGTGTTCGAGATCACCAAGGTGCTGCGCGACAAGGGCGTGAACGTGCGCTTCGGCATCCACCCGGTGGCGGGCCGCATGCCCGGGCACATGAACGTGCTGCTCGCCGAGGCCAAGGTGCCTTACGACATCGTGCTGGAAATGGACGAGTTGAACGAGGACTTCCCCGATACCGACGTGGCCATGATCATCGGCGCCAACGACATCGTGAACCCGGCCGCCGAGGAAGACCCGGCGAGCCCGATCGCCGGCATGCCGGTGCTGCAGGTGTGGAAGGCCAAGACCTCGATCGTGATGAAGCGCAGCATGGCCACCGGCTATGCCGGCGTCGACAACCCGCTCTTCTACAAGGACAACAACCGCATGCTGTTCGGCGACGCCAAGAAGATGCTCGACGAGGTACTGGCCGCGCTCAAGGCCTGAGCCGAACGGTGGTCGAGGGCATCGTCAAGGCCGTGAAGTGACCGCCGAGCTCTGGAGCGTATTCAGCACTTTTGCACTCGGCGGCTTCTTCGGCCTGGTGGTGATCATCAATCCACCGGCCACCGTTCCGTTGTTCACGGCGCTCACCGGGCCGATGTCGGACGCCGACACGGCGCTCATTGCGCGCCGTGCCTGCGTCTACTGCTTCGTGATCCTGCTCTCGAGCCTGTTCGCGGGCAGCCTGGTGCTCAATGCCTTCGGCATCTCGCACGGCGCGCTACGCATCGCCGGCGGACTCGTGCTGGCGCTGCTCGGCTACGGCATGCTGTTCGGGCGCGGCTCGAGCGCGAACATCATGCACGACGGCGAGCACCAGAACCTCGCGTTCTTCCCGCTCGCAATGCCGGGCATCACGGGGCCGGGCACGATCGCGGTCGTAATCGGAATCTCCACCGAGATCCGCGAGCTCGACGGCGCGCACCGCGAGGTGATCGCGTATCTCGCGACGGCACTGGCCATGTTCACAGCCTGCCTGCTCGAACTGGTGGTGTTGAGGAGCGCACGCCGGATCTCGGCGCGCATGGGCCCGGCGGGCATCGAGGTGATGACGCGGCTGATGGGGTTCCTGCTCGTCTGCGTGGGCGTGCAGTTCATCGCCTCGGGCGTGCGCACCTTCGTCGCCGGCATTTGACGCCGGTACACGACGCCGGCATTTGATTCTGCGGCCAACGGCCCCATCTGGTAGCGTATAACACAGTCGAGCCGGAGGACCCCGATGGCGCAAGTCGAAGTCGTCACCACCCCCAACGAGCAGCAGCTGCGCAAGGTGGCGCTGCTCGATTACATCCTGCACATCGCCGGCCTGCTGCTGTCGATGGGCGTGCTGTCGGTGGTCGCGCTGATCATCAACTACGTCAAGCGCGACGACGCCAACGG
>JAHEDO010000197.1 GCA_024641185.1 Burkholderiaceae bacterium
CCACCCCAGGGATCCGTCCGCCGGCGCACACGCCACCAGGCCGTGCACCCGCGCACCGCCGGGCCGTGTGCCTATAATCGGCGTCGACCCGACACCTGAACCAGGAGAAGACCCCATGTCCCGCATCAAGCATCCGGCGCGCATTGCCGTGGCCGCGGCGCTCGCCGCGTTCGCGTTCTCGACCGGGGCCTCGGCCGCGGGCAAAGACATCACGATCGCACTCGTCTATTCGAAGACCGGTCCGTTGCAGGCCTACGGCGCTCAGACCGAGACCGGACTGAAGCTCGGGCTCGAATACGCGACCGGCGGCACGATGATGGTGAACGGACGCAAGATCGTCCTCATCGAGAAGGACGACCAGGGCAAGCCCGATGTGGGCAAGGCGCAGCTGGCCGCGGCCTACGACGACGACAAGGCGGATCTCGCGATCGGCCCGGTGTCTTCGGGCGTCGCGCTGGCGATGCTGCCGGTGGCCGAGGAGTACAAGAAGATCCTGATCGTCGAGCCCGCGGTGGCCGACTCGATCACCGGCGACAAGTGGAACAAGTACATCTTCCGGACCAGCCGCAATTCGTCGCAGGACGCGCTGTCGAACGCGGCGGCGCTGGACAAGGAAGGCGTGTCGATCGCGACGCTGGCGCAGGACTACGCGTTCGGGCGCGACTTCGTGACGGCGTTCAAGGAGTCTCTGAAGAAGGCCAAGATCGTCCACGAGGAATACCTGCCGATCAACACGACCGACTTCACCGCGGGCGCGCAGCGCCTGTTCGACGCGCTCAAGGACAGGCCCGGGCGCAAGGTGATCTTCATCAACTGGGCGGGCGCGGGAAATCCGTTCAAGATCGCGGACCTCGACCCGAAGCGCTACGGCATCGAGATTTCGACCGGCGGCAACATCCTGCCCGCGATGGTGGCGTACAAGGCATTCCCGGGGATGGAAGGCGGGATCTACTACTACTTCGCGATCCCGAAGAACCCGGTCAACAACTGGCTCGTCACCGAGCACTACAAGCGCTTCAAGAGTCCGCCGGACTTCTTCACCGCGGGCGGGATGTCGGCGGGAATCGCGGCGGTCGAGGCGCTGAAGAAAACGGGCGGCGACACGAACACCGCGAAGCTGATCAAGACGATGGAAGGCATGAGCTTCGAGACGCCCAAGGGCAAGATGACCTTCCGCAAGGAGGATCATCAGGCGATGCAGTCGATGTATCACTTCCGGATCAAGGTCGATCCCGCGTTTGCCTGGGGCGTGCCGGAGCTGGTGCACGAGATCACGCCGGAAGAGATGAACGTGCCGATCAGGAACAAGCGGTAGTCGGTCGGGCGTGATCTGGCAATCGGGGACCGAGCGGCGACGAGGCGGCGCGCGCGGTGGGGGTCGGGCCGCCTCGTCGCTTAGTCACCGGCCTACCCTGACGATGAATGCGCCTTCGCTCGAAACGCGCGACCTGACGATACGGTTCGGCGGCCACGTGGCGGTCGACGCGGTGTCGTGCGCGTTTCATCCGGGCACGCTGACAGCGATCGTCGGGCCGAACGGCGCGGGCAAGACGACGTACTTCAACCTGATCTCGGGGCAGCTGAAGCCGTCGGCGGGCAGAGTCCTGGTCTACGGCGAGGACGTCACCGCGCTGGGCGCGCCGGACCGCACGCGCCGGGGTGTGGGGCGTGCGTTCCAGCTGACGAATCTCTTTCCCAACCTGTCGGTGCTCGAGAACGTGCGGCTGGCGATCCAGGCGCGGCGCGGGCTGGGGCTGAACCTCTGGTCGGTCTGGTCCTCGCATCGCGAACTCATCGGCGAGGCGCAGGCGGTGCTCGAGCGGATCGCGCTCGCGGACAAGCGCGACATGCCGGCGGCGAGCCTGCCGCACGGCGACCAGCGAAAGCTCGAGGTGGGGATCCTGCTCGCGATCGAGCCCGAGGTGTTCATGTTCGACGAGCCGACGGCGGGAATGAGTGTGGACGAGGTGCCGGTGATCCTCGACCTGATCCGCGAGATCAAGCGCGACACGAGCAAGACGATCCTGCTGGTCGAACACAAGATGGACGTGGTCCGGGAACTGTCGGACCGGATCATCGTGCTTCACAACGGGCAACTCGCCGCCGATGGCGATCCGGCCGAGGTGATCGCGTCGCCGGTGGTGCAGCAGGCGTATCTGGGAATCGAACCCGAAGGGGCGGGCGGGTGAGCGGCGCGAGCGAACCGCTTCTGCAGCTGTCCGGGGTGCACACGCACATCGGCGCGTATCACATCCTGCACGGTGTCGACCTCGACGTCCCCGCCGGCAGGACGACGCTGCTGCTCGGCCGCAACGGCGCCGGCAAGACGACGACGCTGCGCACGATCATGGGGTTGTGGCAGGCGTCCGCGGGCAGCGTGCGATTCGACGGGCGCGATCTCGTCGGCGAGCACACGCCGGGCATCGCGCAGCAGGGCATCGCCTACGTGCCGGAGAACATGGGCATCTTCTCCGACCTGACGGTGAGCGAGAACATGCTGCTGGCGGCGCGCGGAGCGCGCACCGCCGCCGCGATCGACGCCGAGCGGCTGCGCTGGGTGTTCGACCTGTTTCCGGCGATCCGCAAGTTCTGGAACCACCCCGCCGGGCTGTTGTCCGGCGGCCAGAAGCAGATGCTCGCGGTGTCGCGCGCGATCGTCGAGCCGCGCAAGCTGATCCTCGTCGACGAGCCGAGCAAGGGACTGGCGCCGTCGATCATCCAGAACATGCTGTCGGCCTTCCGCCAGCTCAAGACGGCCGGCGTCACGATGCTGCTGGTCGAGCAGAACTTCAATTTCGCGCGGCAGCTCGGCGACACGGTCGCGGTGATGGACGACGGTCGCGTCGTGCACAGCGGATCGATGGCCGAGCTGAGCGACGACGAGTCGTTGCAGCAGCGCCTGCTCGGTCTGTCGCTGGGCGCGCACCACTAGCGCCGGGCGCTCGCGAAGTCCCGGACAACGGCCCCGATACCGCAGCGTCGATCCGATACGCCAACCCGACAGCCCGATCCGCGGAGCGAACAACGATGACAGAACGAATCGCGGCGACGACGACCGAAGGCCAAGCGGCTGCGCGACAGTTCGAGGCCGAGGTCGTACCGAGGACCAGGCTCGACGTCCTGCCGATGCTCCTGGTCCCCTTGCTCGCGCTCGCGGCCCTGCCGCTGGTGGGCAGCGGCTCGAGCTGGCTCACGCTGACGGTGGCCGGCCTCGCGATGGGCATGATCATCTTCATCATCGCCTCCGGTCTCACGCTGGTATTCGGCCTGATGGACGTGCTGAATTTCGGCCACGGCGTGTTCATCGCGCTGGGTGCCTACGTCGCGACGTCGGTGCTTGCGCCGATGTCCGGTCTCACCGAGGCGGATTCGATGATGGCCAACCTCGCCGCGGTGTTCGCGGCGATGCTGGTCGCGATGGCGGTGGCCGGTGCGGTCGGCGCGGCCTTCGAACGCCTGATCGTGCGTCCGGTGTACGGACAGCACCTCAAGCAGATCCTGATCACGATGGGCGGCATGATCGTCGGCGAGGAACTGATCAAGACGATCTGGGGCGCGCAGCAGATCCCCCAGCCGCTGCCGACGGCGCTGCGAGGCTCGTGGTTGCTCGGCGACGCGGCGATCGAGAAATACCGGATGATCGCGGTCGCGGTCGGCGCGGTGGTGTTCATCGCCATGCTGTGGGTCCTGTCGCGGACCAAGGTCGGTTTGCTGATCCGCGCCGGGGTGCAGGACCGCGAGATGGTGGAGTCGCTGGGCTATCGGGTGCGGCGGCTGTTCGTCGGCGTTTTCGTCGCGGGCTCGGCGCTCGCGGGGCTGGGCGGCGTCATGTGGGGCCTGTACCAGCAGAACCTGGTGCCGCAGATGGGCGCGCAGGTCAACGTGCTGATCTTCATCGTCATCATCATCGGCGGGCTCGGATCGCCCGGCGGCTGTTTCATCGGGGCGCTGCTGGTCGGGCTGACCGCCAACTACACCGGGTTCCTCGCGCCGAAGGTTGCGCTGTTCTCGAACATCGGGCTGATGGTGCTGGTGCTGCTCTGGCGCCCGCAGGGCCTCTACGCAGTGGCCAAGCGATGATTCGCGCGCTGCTCTCCGGCGACCTGCCGCGCAGCCGCGTGGTGGCTGCGCTGCTGGTCGCGATCGTCGTGCTGCTCGCGCTCGGACCCTTCGTCCTCCCCGGCGCCAAGGCGCTGAGCGTCGCGGCCAAGATCATGGTGTTCATCCTGCTCGTCGCCAGCTACGACCTGCTGCTGGGCTACACCGGCATCGTCTCGTTCGCGCACACGATGTTCTTCGGCGTCGGCGCCTACGGCATCTCGATCGCCTGCACGCGCATCGGTTCGAGCTGGTCCGCGCTCGCGGTCGGTCTGCTGTGCGCGCTCGCGCTGTCGGGCCTGCTGGCGCTGCTGATCGGTCTCTTCTCGTTGCGCGTGCGTGCGATCTTCTTCGCCATGATCACATTGGCCGTCGCCAGCGCCTTCCAGACGCTCGCCTCGCAGCTCTCCGGGCTGACCGGCGGCGAGGACGGGCTGAGCTTCAAGTTGCCCGAGGTGCTGCAGCCGTCGTATTCGTTTTCCGAAGAGCCTTTCCTCGGCGTCGACCTCGACGGCCGGCTGTTCGGCTATTACCTCGTGTTCGTCGCGACGCTCGTGCTCTTTCTCGTACTGCTGCGCATCGTGAACTCGCCGTTCGGCCGCGTGCTGCAGGCGATCCGGGAGAATGAATTCCGCGCCGAGGCGCTCGGCTACCGGGTCGTCGTCTACCGCACCCTGTCGACCGTGCTCGGCGCGCTGTTCGCCACCTGCGCGGGCGCGCTGCTCGCGATCTGGCTGCGCTACAACGGCCCCGACACCTCGCTGTCGTTCGAGATCATGATCGACGTGCTGCTGATCGTGGTGATCGGCGGCATGGGGACGATGTACGGCGCGGTGATCGGCAGCGCCTTCTTCGTCTATGCGCAGAGTTATCTGCAGGACCTGATGAAGTGGCTCTCCGACGGGCTGCAGGCGCTGCCGATGCTGGCGGTGCTGTTCGCGCCGGAGCGCTGGCTGCTCTGGCTCGGTCTGCTGTTCGTACTGTCGGTCTACTACTTCCCGGCCGGCGTGGTCGGCCGGCTGCGCGCCGCCGCGTTCGCCAAGAGCCCGCGATGAGCGCGGCCAAGGCACGCCCCGTCCGTGGGCCCGTCCGTGGGCTCGTCCGTGGGCTCGTCCGTGGGGCTCGTCCGCGCGTAGCGGGTCAGCGCACCTCGTACGCGAAGACCCAGTAATAATCGAGCGCGGTGTAGCGGCATCGCGTGCCGACCGCGTCGACCTGGGCGATCAGCTCGTCCTCGGTCGGGAAGTTCTTCAGCACCAGGTGTTCGGAGCCGTCCGAGAGCACGCGCCGCTGGTAGGTGTTGCCTTCGTCGTCGGTGCGGTCGATCGGCGTGCTGTTGCCCTCGACGTACAGGTTGTCCACGAACACCACCGTCGCACCGGGGCGCAGGCAGCGGTGCAGCGATGCGAGGAATCGCCCGCGGTCGCGCAGCAGGAGGTGTGACCACCAGAAGCCGGCGAACGCGCCGTCGAATGCCCGCAGGCTGGCGGGCAGGTCGAACGCGTCGGCGATCTCGAACGACACCTTCCCGGCGGCAAGCCCCTTGGCGCGTGCGATTTCCAGCGTCTCGGCGGTCGCATCGGTGGCGACGACGCGGCGCGCCCGCTGCGCGAGGTGCCGCGTCCACCAGCCGGTGCCGCAGGCAATCTCCAGCACCGTGCGATCGTCGAACTCGGCGGGGATCGTCCGCTCGAGGCGGCGCAGGTCGGGCTGGCGTTCGGGCTTGTCGTAGATGCGTTCGTATTCGCGCGCGCGGGCGGCGTAGTAGGCCTGCAGCGATGCGTCGGCGGGTGGCATGCGCCGCAGTATCGCACCGCGCAACAGTCGGCGGGAGAGTGCCGCGCGGCCGCCGGCGGCACGCAAAGGCACTATCCTTGCAACCAATGGCTTC